>NZ_JAUBTN010000008.1:0-24224 GCF_036705055.1 Microcoleus sp. CZ3-B2
AGTTGTTATTGGTTAGTTGTTATTGGTTAGTTGTTATTGGTTAGTTGTTATTGGTTAGTTGTTATTGGTTAGTTGTTGTTGGTTAGTGGTTATTGGTTATTTTAGCTGCTCGCGAAGTCGAAGGCTGGTCATCTTGGCCGATCGCGATTTGTGAGCCAGCGTAGCCTAAGCAAATCGAAGGGTGGTTATTTTAGCTGATCGCGAAGTCGAAGGTTAGTCATTAGTCTTTGATTAACTTGTTCTCCGGCTCTGCGAAATGAACCCATATACAGAGGTTCTGCTTCGTTTGGAAAAAATTCCACACTGCGAACGAACCAATCTTAACTTGTTTCCAGGCTATTTCTGGGAACGAGTAGCAAAGCATCTACCAAGAAACCGGATTTCTAGTCTAAAAGTGCGTAAGTCCTGATAATATATTGAGTAATTTGGAGTATCAAGAAAATACGATGGCAATTAACAAGCGACAGCCGAGAATATCTATAAAACCTTCAGTGATTAAAGTTATAGCTCTGTTCTGTCTGTGCTGCTTGTTAACTGCAAGCTGTTCCCAGAGGGCCTCTCGATCGCCCAATTCGCCCCAAAACGATCGCGTTACGATCGGCACAACCTTGAAATTGCGGACGATCGACCCTGCAGACGCTTACGAAATTATATCAGGACAACTGCTACGCAACTTGGGCGACACTCTCTACACCTACAAGTCGGGAACTACTGAGTTAATCCCCAGCTTGGCCACCGCAATGCCAAAAATTAGCAACGACGGATTGACATATACAATTCCCCTGCGTCAAGGCGTGATTTTTCACGACGAAACACCGTTTAACGCCGCAGCAATGGAATTTTCGTTGCAGCGGTTTATCAAAAATGGGGGCCGTCCATCTTTCTTGCTGGGCGATGCAGTAGAATCGGTGAAAGCGACGGGCGAATACGAATTAACTTTTCAACTCAAAAAGCCCTTTGCTGCTTTTCCTTCCCTGCTGACATTTGCCGGCCTTTGTCCCATTTCTCCGACAGCTTACGAGATTGGAGACGGTAAATTTAAACCCGATACGTTTGTGGGAACTGGACGCTATAAACTGGCGAAGTACGGCAGCGATTCTCTCAAGTTTGACGCATTCGATAAGTATTGGGGGGAAAAACCTGTTAATTCAGGAATTGATTTGTTGCTGCTTTCTAGTTCGTCAAATTTGTTCAATACTTTTCGGACAGGTGCGATCGATGTGGCTTATTTGTCTCTGGATGCAGACCAAGTTCGCAGCTTAGACGAGGGGTCGAAAAAAGGGAAATGGCAGGAAATCGCTGGGGAAAGCAGTACAGTTAGTTATATGACGCTGAATATCAAGTCTCAACCCCTGGATAAGTTAGAAGTGAGACAGGCGATCGCCTCCGTGATGGATCGCCCCCTGATTAACGATCGCGTACTCCGGGGACAAGCCCAACCACTGTACAGTCTGATTCCCACAACCTTCGACGTTAACAAGCCCGTGTTTAAAGAACTTTACGGCGACGCGAACACAGCCAAAGCCAAGGAATTGTTAACAAAAGCGGGATATTCGGCCGCCAATCCTTTTATTCTGCAAATTTGGTATCCTTCTGCTTCCACAAAGCGATCGTTAGTTGCGAGTACGATCGAGGCGCTAGCCAAGCTAAAAATGGACGGGATAATGCAGGTAGAAGTTAACAGCGTTGAATCTCCGACTTTGTTTCAGAATATAGAGAAGGGGATTTATCCTGCGGTTTTGGTGGATTGGTACGCCGATTTTTTTGACGCTGACAATTACATTCAGCCGTTTTTGGATTGTGACACGGGTTCGGCGGCCACCGGGTGCGAAAAGGGTGCGAGTCAGGGTCAGGGTTCGTTTTATTATAGCGATCGAGTAAATCAACTTATCGACCAGCAACGCAAAGAATTAAACCCCCAAACCCGGAAAGCTTTGTTTGGCGAAATTCAGGACATACTAGGTAGAGATGTACCTTTCATCCCTCTTTGGCAGGATAAGGACTATACTTTTGCTCAGAACAACATCAGCGGTGTCCGTTTAGAACCGACGCAATCCTTTCCCTTTTGGTTCCTGAAAAAGCAATAATTGTTTACAATGATTTTGAGGAATTGAAACGTCAATAATTTTATCATGTTGTGTGCATAATAGGGTGATGATTGTCACAGTTTATCGAAGAGACCGATCACCCAACTCTCTAGAAATATGTGGGATATTATTAAAAGAGAGATATCGCCGAGGGTGAGTATATGAAATTTGGAATTTTAACAACAACAGCGCTACTGATTGCAATGGGTTTTGCTTCTGGAGTCAAAGCAGAAAACGTATCGCAAGTCAAGCAACTATTAGAAACTAAAGAATGTACCAAGTGTGACTTGACAGGAGCGCAGCTTGCTGGTGCCGATCTCAGCGGAGCCGACTTGAGCGGAGCTAATTTGAGCGGAGCGAATTTGAACGGTGCTAATCTCAATGAAGCAAAACTGAACGAAGCCAATCTGCAACAAGCTAAATTGCAAGGTGCGAGTTTAATTGCGGCTAGAATGCACGGAGTAAATTTGCAGGGCGCTGATTTAACCAAGGCTAACCTGAGTCTAGCGGGTTTAGTAATTGCCAGCTTGAAAAATACCAACCTCACCAACGCTAATTTAGTGGGCGCTAACTTAGAAAGTGCAAATTTGGCTGGCGCAAATATGAAAAATGCTCGCCAGTCCATAGCGAATTTAGCTAATGTCAGCCTCAGAGGTGGCAGTTTGTCGGGAATCGACGTACTGGGAGTTAACTTGCGGGATGCAAATTTGACCGGTGCTAATTTGACTGGTGCTAATTTGAACGGTTCGGACTTGACCGGTGCTAATTTAATGAATGCAAATATGGCAAATGTAGATTTGAAAAATGCTGCTTTACCGTAGGAGGAGCGCCAATTGCTAAATCAGATGCTCGTTTTTAACAAGCTTAATATCATCCTGTAGGGGCCATTTCCGAAATGGCCCCTACAGTTATAGTTGTAGGATTTATCTCGTTTCCTGTCGCCCCGCGGGTAATTATCCGGTGCGCGGCGCTTTTCCCTGACATCGTTTCCGGTTGCATAGGAATAATAAAATCAAGTCAACAGTCAACAGTCAACAGTCAACAGTCAACAATCAACAATCACCTGACGGTGTAACCGAAATTGATATGATATCTGCGATTGCTTCATATTTTGATGTCGGATCAATCTTCTTCGTCAGCATCTTGGGCGAAACGGATAATGTCATCATCGCCGAGGTACTCGCCATTTTGGATTTCAATCATCACCAGAGGAATCACGCCTGGGTTTTCCACGCGGTGAGCAGTATTCATGGGAACGTAGGTTGACTGTTTCTGCATGAGAATCGTCTCTTTGTCATCGCAGATCACTTTAGCGGTACCGGAGACGACAACCCAGTGCTCGCTGCGGTGATAGTGCATTTGCGTGCTGATGTGGTGTCCCGGCTTGACTTCGATGCGATTGATCTTGTAACGATCGCCCGCGTCTATGACTGTAACTTTACCCCAAAACCGGGTTTGCGTGCGATCGTCCGTTTTTTCGATTGTGTCCGCTGTTTCCACCATGCTGTCGATCTCGCTAACGGTGTATGTAAAAATATCTATAGTTGAAAGTATATCAGGGAGCGGGCAAGTCTGTAAGCGCGATCGGTTTAAACATTACTGAATTAGCCGCCATTCACAAGCATCCACAAATCGATCCAAATGCCCCACATTTGTTGTAGCAATTACCACCTGATTTCCTGGATTTGCCTCCAATATTGCTTGAGCCGCCAAAATCACATCCCCGTCAAGTGCATAGGGGTGTGCCGTTGGCTTTCCTCTCTTTCGTGCATCCGCCCACAACTGAGCCGCGAAAAGCATTACTTCTGTAGTCAAAGGACGGTATGTCAGTTGTAATTTCAGTTCATCAAGTCGTTGAATACCTGCTGACTTACCTGCACGGATCAATTCGCGTCGTAGTTCGTAGTCAGCAATCTCAGGCAAAATTATTATTTCGCCTCTGAGCATTAAAGAGTTTAGCCAAACTTTGCACTCTTGAACTTCAGTAGAGGATGCTTTAGGGTTTGTTACCATCCCCAAAGGCCCAGAATCTAAAAGTATTACTCTACTCATGGGAATAATGGCCGATTAGAAAGGCGGTCTTCATCTAAAACTTTACGGAGATATTCAGCGGTTTCTGTTTGTTCCTGTTCATCTCCCTCCTCTACCCACGATCGCAATAATTCAATTGCACCTTGATTTCTTTGTATCCGCTCCTCCAGCGACAGTTTAGTAATGTCAATTTTCTCCGATGTCTGGGGAGGCTCGGACAAGACTGGCTTTACTCTCACCGTTTCCATAAATAAGCGCATCATCTGAAGTAAATTAGGCCAATATTCTCTCGGAGTTTGCTGAATTACACTGAGAAACTCTACCATTTCATTGCCAATGCGAGTTTCTGGCGCTGAAGTTGGTATCTCAGGGTTTTCAGTGATTAAAGCTCGTTCAGACATACTTTTTTTCTCCTCAATCGGATTTATAGGAATTGGCAGGTCGATATCCTGGATGAGAATTAGAGATTGGCGATCGAACTCGCCTCTACTTATATTTTAAACAAAAGACGGGGGGAGCATCTCAGTTGTGCAAAAATTCACAACTGAGATGCTCCCAAAGGCGAGGATAATTCATCCAGATTCTGGGATTTTTTTGAACCGCTGACATCTGCGGTTGAAAACAACCATTTCACTGAATTTCGAGGAAACTACTTGCTCAACACACCTTCAGGAATCCCCAAAATATCCTCAATCCGAGGCATATCTTCCAAAGCAATCACTCGCCCTTCATCCTCAAAACCAGCAATTTGATCGAAATTCAAATATCGATACAAATCGCCAGCAAAAGGATTGATTTTCTTGGCCACAATTTCCTGGTATTCTTCGACGGTAGGAATGCGACCCAACAGCGAACAAACAGCAGCTAATTCCGCCGAACCGAGATAAACTTGTGCATCTTTGCCCATTCGGTTGTTGAAGTTGCGAGTCGAAGTTGAAAACACCGTTGTCGCATCTTTTACCCGCGCTTGATTTCCCATACAAAGACTGCATCCCGGCATTTCCGTCCGCGCTCCAGCCGCTCCAAAAATGCTGTAATAACCTTCTTCTTTTAGTTGTTGTTCGTCCATCCGAGTTGGCGGACAAATCCACAGGCGAGTTTTAACTTCCCCTGCACCTTCTAATACCTTTGCAGTGGCGCGGTAGTGGCCGATATTTGTCATGCAAGAACCGACAAATACTTCGTCAACCCGATCGCCCGCAACCTCACTCAACAACTTAACATTATCCGGGTCATTCGGTGCAGCCACAATGGGTTCAGTAATCTCGTTGAGATCGATTTCAATGATTTCAACATACTCCGCATCAGAATCAGCTTCTAGCAGCACCGGATTAGCCAGCCATTCCTCCATCTTCGCCACCCGGCGCATCATCGTCCGCGCATCTTCATAGCCCCGCGCTACCATGTTTTTTAGCAGCGCGACGTTGGAGCGAATGTACTCAGAAACAGTCTCCACACTCAATTTAATCGTGCATCCAGCGCAGGAACGCTCGGCCGAGGCATCAGTCAATTCAAACGCCTGCTCGACCTTTAAATCGGGCAAACCTTCAATTTCCATAATCCGCCCCGAAAAGACGTTTTTCTTATTCTGTTTCGAGACTGTCAGCAAACCTGTTTGAATTGCTACGTAGGGAATTGCATTTACCACATCCCGCAGGGTTACTCCCGGCTGCAATTCTCCTTTGAAGCGCACTAAAACAGATTCCGGCATATCCAAAGGCATCACGCCCAAGGCGGCAGCAAATGCTACCAATCCCGAACCCGCAGGAAAGGAAATTCCTAAAGGAAAACGTGTGTGAGAATCGCCGCCGGTTCCTACTGTATCTGGTAATAACATCCGGTTCAGCCAGGAGTGAATAATGCCGTCTCCGGGACGCAAAGCTATGCCCGCCCGCTGTGCCATGAAATCGGGCAATTCGTGGTGAGTTTTGACATCAACAGGTTTTGGATAGGCGGCGGTGTGGCAGAAACTTTGAATTACCAAGTCGGCGCTAAATCCCAAACAAGCAAGTTCTTTTAATTCGTCGCGAGTCATCGGGCCAGTGGTGTCTTGGGAACCGACTGTGGTCATTAATGGTTCGCAAGATGTACCGGGACGCACGCCTGTTAAACCGCAGGCTTTCCCTACCATTTTTTGGGCTAAGGTGAAGCCTTTACCTGTGTCGGCGGGAATTGTTGGACGGGTGAAAATAGGGCTAATTCCTAGTCCTAAAGCTTCGCGGGTTTTGTCGGTTAATGTGCGTCCAATTAATAGCGGAATGCGGCCGCCGGCGCGAACTTCGTCTATGATTGTGTCGGGTTTGAGGGTGAAGGTGGAGATGATTTCTCCGGCTTCGTTGGTGATTTCTCCTTTGTAGGGATGGATGGTAATTACCATTCCGGTTTCCATTTTGCTGACATCGCATTCGATCGGCAATGCGCCGGAATCTTCAGCGGTATTGAAGAAAATCGGGGCGATCGCACTTCCCAAAATATATCCGCCACTGCGCTTGTTTGGCACAAACGGAATATCATTGCCAATGTGCCACAGCACTGAGTTAATCGCTGATTTGCGCGAGGAACCGGTGCCGACAACATCGCCGACGTAGGCTACGGGATGGCCTTTTTGCTTCAATTGGGCAATGGTTTCCAGAGCTTGGGGCATCTTACTTTCCAGCATCGCTAAAGCGTGCAAGGGAATGTCCGGCCGCGTGGTAGCTTGAGGTGCCGGAGACAAGTCGTCGGTATTGGTTTCTCCGGGTACTTTGAAGACTGTAACGGTAATGGCTTCGGCTAGTTGGGGCCGGCCGGTAAACCACTCGGCATCCGCCCAAGAATCTATGACTTGTTTGGCGTAGGGATTGGTATCCGACAGGGCGAGAATGTCGTGGAAGGCGTCAAATACTAACAGCGTTTTGCTCAAGGCGCGGGCTGCGGTGGCGGGGATGGCTGTTTCGGCAGTAGGATGGAGTAAATCGATTAAAGATTGGACGTTGTAACCTCCCATCATTGTCCCCAGCAGGTAAACTGCCCATTTGGGAGCAATTAGGGGGCTGTGGATTTCGCCTTTGGCAATGCCGGTCAGAAAACCTGCTTTGACGTAGGCGGCGCTGTCTACGCCTGGGGGTACGCGATCGCGCAATAATTCTACTAAGGCTTCTTCTTCCCCCGGCGGCGGATTTTTGAGTAATTCGCAGAGTTCGGAGGTTTGCTGGGCGTCTAGCGGCAGCGGTGGAATTCCCAGTGCAGCCCGTTCAGCAGCGTTACGGCGGTAAGATTCAAGCATTTGTGTTCTCTCTCAAAATTGTGTTGGGTAGTTGTTTGCAGGTGACATTACTTTTTAGATTAGGCGCTGGCGCTACATATTTGGCAAAGCACCCGCTCTTATAAAAACTTAACGCAACTTTAAAAACAGTAGACTTTCATACTAATAAAGAGATATCTTCTCTGCGGCTGGGGTGCTGCTTAAACTCCAGCCGAGAAGTTTTCGGGCGTTGAGTTGCATTGTTCTGGTTAAAATTAATGTGGCGGGGGGTAATGTCGATCGTCCTCTGCATCTGAAATCCTTAGTTACCGCAAGTTTAAATTTGTCCGCAGAAATGGATCAATTAAAAAATGGAAAGTTTTATCCCTGAAAATGGTGAACACTGTCAGGGTTCGGCCGCCAAACCAGAGTTGTACCCAGAACTGCAAGCCACTAAAGAATTACTGCTGACGATCGCCAATTCGATGCCGATGCCTACGATCGTCAGCAGTCTGGCTGACGGCACAATTCTGTATAGCAACGATTTATGCCATCAGGTTTTCGGGTTCAAAGCATTTGACATCGACGGCAAAAAAGCCTCCACACTATACAATAACCCCGCAGATCGCCACGAACTGCTGGATGCGCTCGCCCGCAACGGACAAGTCCGCGAGATAGAAGTCCGCCTCAAAAAAGCTGACGGCACGCTGTTTTGGGCAAGTGTATCGATGCGGTATTTGACATTGCTGTCGGAAAAATCCGTGCTGTCGGTGTTCTGTGATATTAGCGATCGCAAGCGAGCAGCCGCCAAGGAGCAGGATTTGCTCGCCTCAATCCACTTGCGCGCCCGCCAGCAAGCAGCCGTCGCTTACTTGGGGCAGCAGGCCCTGGCGGAAACAGATTTGTCTGCACTGATGGACAAAGCTGCGGTGTTAATTGCTCAAACCTTGGATGTTGATTATTGTCAGTTGTTGGAACTGTTGCCCTCGGGCCATGCTTTTATGTTGCGAGCGGGGGTAGGCTGGCAGCCGGGCCTCGTCGGTAAAGCCACTGTTGCGGCTTCTGCCCGATCGCAAGCTGGTTACACGTTGCTAGTTGGCAAAGCCACGATCGTCGAAGATTTGCGGGTGGAAACCCGCTTTAGCGAGTTGCCGCTGCTGCACAACCACCGGGCTGTGAGCGGCGTCACTGTCATCGTTCCCGGCAATCGGGAACTGGAGAGGAACTGGGGAGAAGCAGAACCAGCAGATACTTCCTCCTGCCAGCCTTGGGGCATTTTGGGGGTTCACACCAGCCAACCACGGGTTTTCAGCCAAGATGACGTTTATTTTGTAGAAGCGATCGCCAACGTGTTAGCTGCGGCGATCGAGCGGATTCGATCGCAAGAGCGCTTGCAAATGATGGAACGGGCGATCGAAAGTTGCAGCAACGGCATCGCCATCACCGACGCGACGGTTGCAGATAATCCGATTATTTATGTCAATCCCAGTTTTGAGCGGATTACGGGTTATAGCAGAGACGAATTAATGGGGAAAAATTGCCGATTTTTGCAGGGCAACGACACGGACACCGCCTCTGCTAAACAATTGCGAACGGCAATTGAAGAAGGCAGAGAATGCCAAGTTATATTACGCAACTTTCGGAAAGACGGCACGCCTTTTTGGCACGAACTGTCGATCGCTCCGGTGCACAACTCGCGGCGACACTTAACCCACTTTATTGGAGTGCAAACAGACATTACCGACCGCCAGCGAGCGGAAGCAGAATTATTTTTAAATTCTCAAGCTTTAGCAGCTTTCACCGCTAATCTCAAACACCTGCACCGGATTACAACTTATCATTATCAAAATTTTCAAGAACTGGTTGAAGATTATTTAACAGCCGGCTGTTTAATCTTTGGACTTTCTATTGGCATCATGGCTGAAGTTCAGGATGAAAATTTTATTGTGCGAGCAGCGAAATCCGATGTAGGATACTTCGTGCGAGGTCTAGAATTGAACCTCAGCGACACTTACTGTGCTGCCGTAATTAAATTAAATAAAACTGTTTTCTATTCTCATATAGGAGCAGAAATAGAGATGCGCGAACATCCAGCTTATAAGAAATGCCAGTCAGAATCTTACATTGGAACGCCGATATTTGTTAACAATAAAACTTACGGTATATTGAGTTTTAGTTCGCGAGAAATCAAAAAGAAAAAATTTGAGTACCAGGAAATAGAAATCATAGAATTGATGGCTCAAAGCATCGGTAAAATTCTGGCAGTTCACCAAATGGAAGTCGAACGCCAGCAAGCTGAAAAAGAGCGCTGCGAGTTAATATTATCTCTGCAAGAAAGTGAAGAACGCTATCGCCGTTTAGTAGAACTATCTCCCGAAGCGATCGTCGTTCACAGTCAAGAGAAAATCGCCTACATCAATGCTGCCGGTGCTAAACTCCTCGGTGCGAGTTCTCCGGCAGAGTTAATCGGCTTTCCGATATTGCATTTTGTCCATTCAAACTATGTGGAAACAGCCCAAAAGCGCATGAGGCAAGTCGAGCAAGAAAATAAGCCCATCGAGCTTGCCGAGCAAAAACTGATGCGGCTCGACGGAGAAATCATCGACGTTGAAGTTGCCGGCATCCCCGCCCTTTATCAAGGCGCAGCCGCCGCCCAGATTATTATCAGAGATGTCACCGAGCGCAAGCGAGTAGAACGGCAACTGCTGCACGGTGCTTTTCACGACGCGCTGACGGGTTTGCCAAACCGGGTTTTGTTCATCGACAGGCTAGGACAAGCCATCCGCCGATCGAATCAATCCTCCGATTACAAATTTGGTTTACTTTTCCTAGATTTAGACCGCTTTAAAGTAGTCAATGATTCTTTAGGACACGTTTTAGGAGACAAATTGCTAGTCGCCCTCGCAGACAGGCTACTAACCTGCGTGCGGGCTTCTGATACCGTCGCCCGGTTGGGGGGAGACGAATTCACCATCCTGCTAGACCACATTCAGAGCCTCACCGATGCCACCCAAGCAGCTAACAGAATACAAACAGAACTGACTTTACCGTTTCATATCGAAGGGCACGAAGTATTTACTACCGCTAGCATTGGCATTGTTTTCAGTCAAGGCGAAGTCGCAGCAGCCGACACAAGAGGCAAATCGAATCTGTACGCTCACCCGGAAGAATTCCTGCGCGATGCTGACATTGCTATGTACCGCGCTAAAGCTTTGGGCAAGGCCCGCCACGAAGTGTTTAATTTGGCGATGCACGACCAAACTATGTCGCTGTTGCAGTTAGAAAATGACCTGCGTATGGCTATTTTGGGCAAGCAAGAATTAGGTGCGAGTAAAAATGAATGTTCCCACTTTATTTTGCACTACCAACCGATTGTTTCGATCGCCAGCGGTGCGATCGAGGGTTTTGAGGCTTTGGTGCGCTGGCAGCACCCGGTTCGGGGTTTAGTGCCGCCGTCTAGCTTTATTCCTGTAGCTGAGGAAACCGGTTTGATCGTGCCTCTGGGAGCCTGGGTGCTGCGGGAAGCTTGCCGACAATTGCGCGTTTGGCAAGAAATGTTAATGAAGGAAGAAGTCCGAGGGAAGTCGGAAGAAGTCCGAGGGAAGTCGGAAGAAGGAAGTTCGGCAACAAGCAATGTACGGGATTTAACGGATACAGGGAAGCAGGAAGTTCGGCAATGCCCGATGCCCGATGCCCGATGCCCCATGCCCGATGCCCCATGCCCAATGCCCCATGGCCAATGGCCAATGCCCGATGCCCCATGCCCGATGCCCCATGCCCCATGCCCGATGCCCGATGCCCCATGCCCGATGCCCAATTACCAATTACCAATTGTCGATCCTTCACAATTAACAATGAGCGTCAATCTTTCTCCCAAACAGTTAGGTTTGCCGAATTTAATCGAACAGATAGATAAAATTTTGACAGAAACAGGCTGCGAGCCGAGCTGTTTAAAATTGGAGATTACTGAAAGTGCCATCGTAGAAAATGTGACGAAAGCCAATATTGTGCTGAGCCAATTAAAAGGTAGAAATATTCGATTGTCGATCGACGATTTCGGTACTGGCTATTCGTCTTTGAGTTACTTGCACCGTTTTCCGCTGGATACGCTGAAGATCGATCGCTCTTTTGTGAGTCGGTTGGGGGCCCTCGAAAACGGTGACGGCGGGGGTCAGCCTTTGCAGATTGTGCGGGCGATTGTAACTTTGGCTCACAATTTGGGATTAAATGCGATCGCCGAAGGTGTGGAGACAGCCCAACAGTTAGTACAGCTTCGGGAATTAGGCTGCGAATTAGCTCAGGGATATTGGTTTTCTAAACCTTTGGACAGTGTAACGATGACTGAAATACTGATAAATTTTGGTTCGATTGTTGAGACTTGAGTAATATGATGTGCGATCGATTGACTGATATCAATTCCGGTTGCACTCCTAGTGATGTTGAGTGTTGAGTGTTGACTGTTGAGTGTTGACTGTTGACCCTTCGACTACGCTCAGGGCGACGCTGTTGACTGTTGACCCTTCGACTACGCTCAGGGCGACGCTGTTGACTGTGAATCGAACAACTGACAATGGCACCGAGATCGGTGGTGAATTGTCAAAATCATTCATGAATTGCCCTCTAATTTATCACCTGACGATGCAGCCGGAAACGATATGATTTAAGATTGGATCGCGCGTGCGGACTCAATTCCACACGCGCGATCGAACTGTTTAATTAGCTTTCAACGGAATCTCGATCGCAAATTCAGCACCTTGTCCGGGAGAAGAAGTGCATTTCAGCGAACCTTTGTGTCTGTCGGTAACAATTTGATAGCTAATTGACAAGCCCATTCCAGTACCTTTTCCCACAGGTTTAGTGGTAAAAAATGGGTTAAAAAGTTGAGTAACGACAGCATCTGCTATTCCCACCCCATTGTCAGCAATCCGAATCAAAACGCGATCGCCCTCCAGCATTTCCGTTTTAATGGAAATCGTACTAGGATTTTGCCGCATTTCCTCAGCAGAACGCCGCAGATCCCTTTCTTCCAAAGCATCTAAAGCATTGCTCAGAACATTCATAAATACTTGATTTAGCTGTCCGGCATAACATTCTACCAACGGCAACTTACCGTAGTCTTTAATCACCTCAATTTCTGGATGATTGTGTTTGGCTTTTATCCGATGCTGCAAAATCATCAGAGTGCTATCTATGCCGTCGTGGATGTTAACCGCTTTCATTTCGGCTTCGTCCATGCGGGAGAAGGTTCGCAGAGATGCTACAATTTTCTGAATTCTATCTGCACCGACTTTCATCGAAGAAAGCAGTTTGGGCAAATCACTCATCAGAAAATCGAGTTCAATAGCTTCTACTTCTTCTTGAATTTCCGGGACAGGATCGGGATAGTGGTTTTGGTAAAGTTCGATCAAATGCAGCAAGTCTTGAGTATAGTCGTTGGCGTGGCTGAGATTGCCGTAAATAAAATTAACCGGATTGTTAATTTCGTGGGCGACTCCTGCCACGAGCTGACCGAGAGATGACATTTTTTCGCTTTGAATTAACTGCGATTGAGCGCTGGTTAACTTCTGCAAAGTTTGCTCTAATTCGCGAGCTTTGTTGCAAGTTTGGGTGTAAAGATCGGCTTGGTTGAGGGCGATCGCCAATTGAACTGTAACCGCTTGCAATAATTCTACTTCGCCCTCGCTCCAGGGTCGCACAGCAGCGGAGTGGGCGCAGCTAACAACGCTCACTACTCCCGAAAGTGCCTGCATCGGAATTGCCAACACTGATTGGTAGCCCAGAGAGTTAAGAGACTCGATCAAAATAGGGTCTGCGAGCGCTCCGACATCATCTATTTGCAGCGTTTCTAGACGCAACATCTGTTCTCCTATAGTGCCGAAGTCAGAAGCTTTATAGCAACCTATTAACTCAGAAAGTTCTATTCTGCGAGATTCTTGAATAATTTCCCAAAAACCCTCTTCTTGTTCGCTGCGGTACCAGCAAAAATAGCACCTATCGATCTGCATGAAAGCCCGAATTTCTTGGACGGCGACTGTAATAATGCTGTCGAAGTCGAGGGAATTGCGGATTTGAGCTGTGAGAATGTTGAGCAATTTTTCTCTATCTGCTTGCTGCTTGAGTTGGGCTGCAGATTGCTTCAAGGCAATTTCTGCTAGCTTGCGATCGGTAATGTCTTCGGTGACAGCTAATAGATATTGCGGTTGGCCATCAGTATCAAGTATTGATGTTTTCTTAGTATGAAATATCCGCAATTCTCCTTGACCTGTTTCAATCTCTTCTTCGCTGATTTCTACAGTTTGCCCGTTGTTGAGAACTTCTCGATCTTTGGCGGTGAAAAAGTTAGCTTGTTCTGTGGGAAAAAGGTCGAAATCATTTTTGCCCGTAACTTCTGCTGCGCTGAAACCTAGCAAGTCTTCGGCGACGGGGTTCCACAGTACAAACCGCAGTTCTTTGGCTTCCTTGGCAACCACTGCTACGGGTATGGTTTTGAGGACTGATTCCATAAAGTTTTGAGTGCGTTGCAGTTCTGCTTCTGCCTGTTTGCGATCGCTAATATCTCGGACGTTGGCAATGATATTAACATTGCCGTTGAGATGAATTCTGGATAGGGCAATTTCTGCATCAAAAGTTGAACCGTCGTTGGGACGCCTCGCTTTCCATTCCACGCGACCTGTTGCGCCAGCTAATACTTTTTCCCAAAGTTCTTCAATTTTTTCAGCGGAATTGTCCCTCGTTGAATAGTCGTTTTTAATTGATAAATTTGTTGCTTGTTCGGCGCTAACTTCGTACATTTCTAACATTCGATTATTGACATCGAGAATATTGCCTTCTAAATCGTGAATCAAGATAGCATCGTAGACATTATTAAAGATGGTTCGCAGGTTTTGCTCGGAAACTTGGAGGGCTGCTTCTGCCTGTTTGCGATCGCCAATTTCTTGTTCCAACTGAGTGACTGCTTGAGAAAGTTCGGCGGTGCGATCGCTCACTCTGTCTTCTAACTCGGCTGCTGCTTGCCGCAAGGCTGCTTCGGCGGCTTTGCGATCGGTAATGTCGATCGCCGTTCCGAACAGTTTTACCACCTTGCCACTGGCATCGGTTTCAGCTTTGCCCAAGGCGTTGAGATGCCGCAGCGTGCCGTCGGGACGGTAAAAACGGTAGTCAAAATCAAAGGGAATACCCAAGGCAAGTCCTCGCTCTACTTCCGTCCTCCACAATTCCAAATCTTCTGGATGGATCTGAGCGACTTGTTCTTTTCTGGGGGGTGCTGTGGGGGCCGGTTCGAGTCCAAAGATGCGGAAAAGTTCTTCTGACCAAGTGAGGGTTTCGGTGGCTGCGTCTAGTTCCCAGTTACCGACGTGGGCGAGTCTCTGGGCTTCTTTGAGCTGCCGCTGGCTGTCGCGGATGGCGGTTTCGGCTTTTTTGCGATCGGTAACGTCGAGGAATACGCCGCAAAATACGATTTCGCCGTCCTCGCTGCGGGTGGGCATGGAGTCGCCCTGCCACCAGCGAATTTCGCCGTTTGGCTTGATTAACCGCCCTTCGTAGTGCCAGGGAGAGAAGTTTTCAACGGCTTCGTTGACGGAAGCGATGTAGCTTTCCATGTCTTCGGGGTGGATGCGGGAAATGAAGGAAGTGATGTCTCGCATCATTTCTGCCGCTGTGATGCCGCTGATATCTTCGATACCGTCGCTGGTGTAGTCAACTCTCCATACTCCATCGCGGCTGGAAAATTGGAACAGGGCTCCGGGGATGGTGGCTGCGATCGTCCGGAACTTGGCTTCGCTGGCGCTGAGGGCGCTAAAAGTCTGGCGCAGTTCGGCGGTGCGGGCTTCAACTCTGCGTTCTAGTTCGGCGTTGGCGTGTTGCAATGCTGCTTCGGCGCGCTTGCGATCGGTAATGTCGGTGGCTGTACCGGTGGTGCCGAGGAAGTTTCCGGTTTCATCGTACAGGGCGATCGCATTGAACATCAAATGTTTGATGCTACCGTCTTTGGCAATTTGGGTGCTTTCGTACTGAAAAACTGATTCTCCCGTAAGCAAACGGGCGAAAACAGCTAAATCTTTCTGGGCTTGTTCTGGTGTCACAAAATCGGAGAATGGTCGATCGAGCATTTCTGCTGGTTCGTAACCGTAGATATACTTAACTGCTGGGTTGACGAAGGTGTAGCGCCCAGTCGCATCGACAGACCAAATCATGTCTTGAGAAGTTTCTACCAGCCTGCGGTATTTGGTTTCGCTGGCTTTGAGGGCTTCTTCTGCTGCTTTGCGTTCCGTCATGTCGCGGGAGACGCCGACTGTCATGGTGATTTGGCCGTCTTGATTGCGGATGGGTGTTTTGACGGTGCTCCACAGCCGCACTTCTCCGTCGTAGCGCGTCACCGGTTCTTCGGCAATTTGCAGGGTTTGTCCGGTTTCAAATACGAAGGCGTCATCTTTAATGTACTGGAGAGTGTGGTCAGGTTCGGCGAAAGGTGCGTCTGTGATGCCTTGGAGTTCCTCTTGACTCATGCCGTAATAGTCGCGGAAGGCTTGATTTGCCCAGACGATTTTTGATTGAGGGCCTTTGACCAATACCATATCGGCGATCGAGTCGAGAATTTGTTGATATTTTTGCTCGCTTTCGCGGAGTTTCTGCTGGGCCAATTCGATTTCTGCGATTTGTTTCTGGGTTTGCAAGTGCAGTTCGGCCTGAGAAATTGCAACTGCTAAATGGTCGCCTACTTGTCTGGCAAATTCGATTTCGTCTGCTTGCCAATCGCGGGGTTGACCGCAGGAGTGAATGCACAGCAATCCCCACAAATGTTGCCCTTGTAGCAGGGGTACGACTAAGTTTGCTCTGATTTGAAATCGCTTGAGGATTTTGAGGTGACAGGGACTCAACCGGGCTTTGTAGATGTCGCTGACAGCTTGAACGTAACCTTTGGCGTAGTTGGCTGCAAATTGTTCACCGAAGCAGTGGTCGTGGACTTTTGCGCCCAAGGAAGGGCTGTATAGGGGCAGTACGTCTTCTGAGACTACTTCGCCGTCGTTCCAGTCGGATTCGGGAAGGAAGCGGTAGACGGCGACTCGATCGGCATTTAGGAGTTGCCGGACTTCGGTGGCTGTGATTTTGAATATTGTTTCTAAGTCTAGGGATTCGCGAATTTTGCTAATCACTCCCATCAGCGCTTGCAGCTTTTTGAACCAGGTTTGAGACTGCATATCTCTTTCTAAGCGAATTAATTTTTCCTGCAGGTTGATTACTTGTTGATACAGGTATTCATGAAACATAATGCTCTTTTTTTAGTTATTTTGCGGTTTGGTATCGAGGTAAGCTGTTGTGCATCCCAATTATTTATGGTGATTGAGGGGGGGAGAGGGGCCCTTCGGCTTCGCGAGCGGGTAAAGAGGGTCTGATGAGGATCGGAGGAGAAGATTTTTGATCGATCGTCGAAATATATAATTTAAATGCACAACACCTGAGATGGCATCCCCACAGTGCTCTGCAAGTTGAATCTGGTATGGAAGAAGGAAGTTCGGCAACGGATTATGTAACGGATGTAACGGATGTAACGGATGTAACGGATGTAACGGATGTAAGAGGGAAGAAGGAAGTTCGGCAACGGATTATGTAACGGATGTAACGGATGTAACGGATGTAACGGATGTAAGTCCGTCGGAAGATGGAAGATGGAAGATGGAAAATGGAAGATGGAAGATGGAAGATGGAAGATGGAAGATGGAAGATGGAAGTCGCAATAAAAGCAAGGGTTTCAGCAATTAAGAACGTCTTAACCATCGGGCGCGGTTGCGATAAATCACAAGAGCAAAGGGCAAATTCTCCTCCTTCTGATAGCAGTTAGCAGCGAATGACGCTGCATTTCCGTATTTTTTCTAGATTGGCAGGTCGATCGAGCATCCTAATTCCGTATATTTACTGATAAAGCGGGCGATCGGTGACTTCCTACGGCATAAATTGCTAATGATTGAGAATTTTACTCACAAAACTTATACATAAACCCCGGTTTCTTAACCCGATCGCATCAGGGAAGAGCCGAAAGTGGCAGCGAGAAAAGGGGTTTCATCGCCCGACGGGGCCCAAAGTCCTGACTAATTTTGACATTTTTTCCGATCGCCTTCAATGGCAATTGTTACTCTTTTATTATGACTGCAAACTCGATTGATGGTTTCCTGGGTTTTGCGATCGAATATCCTGTTTGGAGCGCCTCTATTAAAATTTGTTTAAATTTAGCCGATCGGCTTTTCTCTAGTTTTCGCTAATACTCGATTCATCTGCTTTAAGTGTGATTTTATGCACTTTTGGGAGCATTGGGAGCTTTTAGATGATTTGCCACGCACTTAAATTATTTTATGTTATCGATTTTATTTGTTAAACTTATTAAGATATATAGCCTTTCGAGTTCTCATAGGAGGTACTAAGCCTTTGCTCATATAGATTGTGTATGGCAATTGAGCGGGAGAGGGGGAGAAGGGGAGAGGGGGAGAGAATTTGACAATTTTTGATTGTCATCAAAATCTACAATTTAAATGCACAACAGCTTATCCGGCATAAGGCATATCTCACCACCATTGAGAACCGCTATATGAGACAAGATTGCATACATCTGCGATCGATAGCGAGACTGCAGATGCAAGACTGATGCAGCGCAGAAGACAGCAGATGTATGCAATAGAATAGATAAGTATCGTGTCCGCTCGATTATCATAATAAAAACGGTTAGTAGTGCGGAATTAAGTCCGCAATACGAATCGGTGTCAACTTAATTCTTGCTTGCAGGAGGAGTTTTTAGGATCGATTTAGTTTCCTCAATACTTTGTCAAACCTGTTTTTATGAATCTATAAGATCAATTTCGGTTGCACCGTCAGGTGATTGTTGACTGTTGACTTTTGACTGTTGACGGGCGGGTGGAAAAACTGAATGGTTGAGTGTTAACTGTTGACTCGATTTTATTATTCCGATGCAAGCGGGAACGACATAAAAGCTGCTTTTAAGAATTAGTTTAATGGCGATCGGGCGCAGATTTGGTACTCTACGTTATATAAAAATAAGGTGCGCGGGGCGCACCCTAGGTTAAATTCAAAACAGTGATGTTTCGTTTCTATCGGTTAGTTAAAATCTTCTAGTTGGTCTACGCGCAGCCAAATATTCGGGGTGGGGACTTTGCCGAATTTGACGAAGGCGTAGTCGCCGCGAACATCCATTACTTCGCCTTTTGTTTCAAATAGATAGGAGGAAAAGCGCGGATCGCTGGCTTTGGCTTCTAGGCTGTTTTCCAATTTTTCGCGAATTGCGCGGACTGTGCTACCTTTTTTGATTGCCATGACTTGCTCTGTTTAGTTTATAAAAGTATACAAATTTTAAGGCGGATTTGGCTTTAATAGTAGAGTCAGCGCTTGAAACCGCAACTACAGGAACGAAGTCTGCCTTCGCAGACTGAAGAGTCGGAAGCTGAGATTTGGTATATCGATCGAATCTGATACAAAATCTGTTGCCCAAATTATTATTTCTGGCACGCGGGGCAAAAATGAGTCGATCGCCCTGCTAATTTTATCTTTTCAATAATTGTAGAGCAAGTGCGGCAGGGTTGACCCGATCTATTGTACACCCAAGCGACACCGCCGTAGTTGCCGTTTACACCTTGGACGTTGAGAAAATTACTGAAAGTGGTGCCGCCGGAGGCGATCGCCTGCTGTAAAACTTGAATAATAGCTGTATGGATGCGCTCAATTTGCTCTGCTGTCAAATCGGCGCACAGAGTTGTCGGCATCACTCCCGACAAGAACAAAGTTTCGTCTGCGTAAATATTGCCCAAACCCGCTACCAGTGACTGGTCTAGCAATGCTGTTTTAATTGGTTGCGCCCGTCGGTGCAGCTTGCGGGCCAAATATTCTGTGGTAAATTCCTCTGAAAACGGTTCCGGGCCTAGGAGTTTGAGGCCGGTAACTGTGCTTTCCACTTCTGTTTCTGCGGGCACGTACCACATTTGCCCGAAGGTGCGCTGGTCTACAAACCGCAGTTCTCGGTTTCCTTCAAAAAATAGCCGGACTCGCGCGTGTTTTGGCAGGGGTTCGGATTCGTTCACCCACAGCAATTGTCCGGTCATCCGCAGGTGAACCCCCAACCAGCCGGCTTTTGAAGGCAGAAGGGAGAAGGAAGAAGATTTAAGAGAAGAACTGAAAGTTTGAGGTGAGAATTCTCCCACTCTCCCACTCTCCCACTCTCCCCCTCTCCCCCTCTCCCCCTCTCCCCCTCTCAATTGAGATAGTTCTGCCAGGAGGTATTTGCCGCGCCGATACCAAGATGCGATCGACTTTCCTTTGAGTTTTGTCAAAAAATCGGTCGCAGAGATTGAGCGGGCGATCGAGCTATTTAACAGCACGTCCCCGCCCAAAATTTCTCGATCGAGGGTAAGTTGGTTCAAACCCCGGCAAATAGTTTCAACTTCTGGCAGTTCTGGCACAATTAGCGTTGTTCTGTTCCTTGATTTGGCGAACCTTCGACGCTGCCGGGAACTTCTGCACCAGGCTTGCTGCCGGTCGAAGTTTTCGGCTGCTGGGGGGTTGCTCCGCTGCCTGTTTTGCGGGTTTTCGGATCTACGGTGGTTTGCTTGCCGCCGGAAGCTGCTGGAGTGGCTGTTTTGGCTTTTGCTTTGGGTGCGGCCACTTCCACTACTTCGCTTTGGGCGAAGTTGTTGGTGTTGACGCCTGCATAATTTACGGTGTTAAAGCGAACGATAACAGGGTATTTAATGCCACTTTGGTCTACCGTAGCAACGGTGCCCACTTCTTGATACCAGAAGGATTCTTTGCGAAGAATCCGGACTGTCGAACCGCGTTGAACCATGAGCTTTGTTTCCTTTGCGATGAATAAACGGATAAAGCCATTTTTTTTACTCTAGTCGATCGCGCGCCGCATTTAAAGTCTGTAACGAAATTCTTGCCTGGGGCTCTGTTTTTTCGTTGCTACTTTGTAAAGAAAAGTAAATTTTTTTGTGGGCGATCGCTAGAGTTAAAAAATTAATAAACAGATATTATCCGTCAAAAAAAAGCAGGGCGATCGGATCTATAAAAAAGTTTACAAATCGGTTAACGGGACGGGTACACAAATATCTGGCGCTAGTTGTTGGGGCCGCCAGGGCTTGAAAACCTCTGTTTCACGGCTCAAGTTGTCTAAAGATGACTGAAGAATCTGCCATTGTGTTTTTTTTGGGCGGGGGAGACTGCTGTGTTTTTTGGGCGGCTGTGTTTTTTGGGCGGAGGAGACTGCTGTATTTTTTGGGCGGCTGTGTTTTTTGGGCGGGCGAGACACCAACCCCACAAGAAGAGTTTTTTGTGGAACAGGCATTTTGCTTGTTATTAAGAATGGTGCAAAATGTGAGATTAATTAACCTTGTATTTAATTATCTCGCCGCGCTAAACTACTGCAAAGTATGGGAATTATTTAAAATGCCGTTAGTAGATTTAGCTAATACTAAAGTTCGGGTTCTTGGATGCAGTGCGGTGATGGCTGTGGGGCAGCTTATTTCAAATGCGATCGCCAATCCGGCAACTCAAGCAGCAGCGGGGATGATGGGCGGCCCGATCGCACTTGGGGGAGTTTCTATCTTAGCAGCGATCGCTGGTGGTATCGCGGGGAATATCGCGGCGAATGACTTGGGAAATCGGATGGCGGAAAAATTGGGGAAAAATCCGAATATTCTGGACAATCACGATTTGAGTAAGGCGGCGGGTGAGGCGATCGGCTATATTTTGCTAGAGGTGGCGAAGTCGGATGAATTAATTGCGATCGCCGAAACCAAAAATTTGCCTTATCCAAAACAGGCTTTAAACGAATTAGCCGAAAAGACTCCCGAATATTGGCTGAACATTAACACACAAGCAGCCGATTTGTCAAGGGGTTTCCAGATTTCCGAAGAACAGCTAACCAAGATTTTTTCTGCGGATGTCGAGGAGTTCGATCGCGTTACGGGATTGACACCGGAAGATTGGGCAAGTTTCCTGCAGGAATTCGCCCGCAGCCAGGGGAAATCCTTCGATGCGGCAATTGTGGAATTTATGGCGGAAAAGCTGTATACAACTTTCCCGAAAGCGTACCGCGAAGTGCTGAAACTGGATGCGGCGAAGGGAGGCGAAAAGTTTGCGGCGATGCTGTTGAATCTCCACCAAATTGCTTTAGCTGAACTGAGAGATTTGGGGCTGCAAAATGGGGAAATTCTGCAAAAGTTGGAAGCGGTGGCGACGCAGCAGCAGATTTGTCAAGTGATGGTGAAATTGGAATCAATAGAAATTGGCATCCGCGATGATTTGGCGCAGATTCAGAATTTGCTGGAACGATTTGTCGATACTGCCGCGCCCCGATTGCCACTTCCCTACGAGTGCGAAACGATTATTGCAGACCGGACTCAAGACTTTACCGGCCGCCAATTTGTGTTTGCAGCAATTGCCGAATTTTTGCAGAACAATCGCAAAGGCTATTTTGTTTTAGAAGCCGATCCGGGTGTGGGGAAAAGTTCAATTATGGCCAAGTTAGTGCTGCTGCTGAAGCGGCGCTGCGTTGCCCATTTTAACTCGCAATCTCAAGGCATTGTCCGGGCAGAACAATTTCTGGAAAATGCCTGCACTCAGTTAATTCGAGGCTTTCAACTAAATTATCCGCAACTGCCGGAAAATGCGACCAGAGATGGCAACTTTCTGAGTCGATTGTTGGGGGAAGTCAGCGCTAAATTGGGCGGCAAAAAGTTGATTGTGGTGGTGGATGCCCTGGATGAAGTCGATCTCAGTTTGCAGGGGCGCGGCAGCAATGTTTTGTATTTGCCAGATGCTTTGCCGGATAATGTTTATTTTATTGTCTCGAAGCAGCCGAAAACTCTGCCTTTGCCAAATCATCAGGTTTTCGATCTGATGCAGTACAGTGCAGAAAGTTTGGCGGATGTCAAGGTTTATATTGACAAACGCACGGGGAACAGCGCGTCAATTCAGAGTTGGATTAACCGTCAAAATTTGCAGCGGGAACAGTTTGTGGCGGCGGTGGCGGAAAAAAGCCAGAATAATTTTATGTACCTGCGCTATGTGCTGAATGATATCGATAGCGGCAAGTACAGCGATGTGAATTTGCAAGATTTGCCGAGGGAGTTGGAGGGATATTATGAGAAGCATTGGGCGCGGATGGAAATGGCAGTTAGGGATAAAGAATTGCGCCGCCGGAAGTTGAAGGTGATTTATTTGTTGACGAAAACTCGCAAGCCGGTTTCCTGCGATATTTTGGCGGATTTTGCTGAGGAAGATGCTTTGGATGTGCAGGAAGTTCTGGATGATTGGGAACAGTTTCTGCGGCGTAGCGGTGATATTTCTCCCGATTACAGTATCTATCACGCGAGTTTCCAAAGATTTCTGCATCGTATAGATGTTGTGCAGAAAGCTGGGGTTTCGCTGCGGGATATTGAAACGGCGATTTCTGATAATTTGTGGGAGGATTTGTACGGCGATGAGTAAGTTTAAAGAACGGTTGGGGAAACTGTCGCCGAAAAAGCGGCTTTATGCTTTGGAAACTCTGCCGGGGCATTTGGCCCAGAGTGTTCAAGGGGAACGGCTGCATCAGTTGTTGACGGATTTTGATTTTATTGAGGCGAAGCTGGATGCGTTGGGGGTTCAAGCGTTAATTGAGGATTACGATTTGGCGAGAATTTCTGATATTTTGTTGTCGGAGGGGCAAACGGAAAATTTGCGGTTGATTCAAGGGGCGATTCGCAAGTCGGCGCACGTTTTGGATAGGGATAAAACGCAGCTTGTAGAGCATTTATGGGGGAGATTGCTGGATTTTGAAATGCCGCAGATTCAGGGGATGCTGGCACAAGCAAAGGAGTGGAAAGATTGTCCTTGGCTGCGGCCTTTGAGGGCTAATTTAGAGCGGGCAAATGAAGGTGCGCTGCGGACGCTTGTCGGTCATAGTGGCGCGGTAAATGCAGTGGCGATCGCACCCGACGGTAAAACAGCGATTTCGGCTTCCGGGGATAATACGCTGAAAATCTGGGACACCGAGACAGGCCGGGAACTGAAAACTCTCACGGGTCATAGTAAATGGGTAAATGCAGTGGCGATCGCACCAGAGGGTAAAATAGCGATTTCCGCTTCATACGATAATACGCTGAAAATCTGGGACATCGAGACAGGCTGGGAACTGAAAACTCTCACCGGTCATAGTTACTGGGTAAAAGCAGTGGCGATCGCACCAGACGGCAAAACAGCGATTTCCGCTTCAGAGGATAATACCCTGAAAATCTGGGACACTGAGACAGGCTGGGAACTGAAAACTCTCACAGGTCATATTTCTAGGGTTAATGCAGTGGCGATCGCACTAGACGGAAAAACAGCAATTTCCGCTTCCGGGGATAATACGCTGAAAATCTGGGACACCGAGACAGGTCGGGAACTGAAAACTCTCACCGGTCATAGTTACTCGGTAACAGCAGTGGCGATCGCACCAGACGGCAAAACAGCGATTTCCGCTTCAGAGGATGAAACCCTGAAAATCTGGGACACCGAGACAGGCCGGGAACTGAAAACTCTCACCGGTCATCGTCATCGTTCTGAGGTAAATGCAGTGGCGATCGCACCCGACGGAAAAACAGCGATTTCCACTTCCGGGGATGAAACCCTGAAAATTTGGGACACTGAGACAGGTCGGGAACTGAAAACTCTCACGGGTCATAGTTCTAGGGTTAATGCAGTGGCGATCGCACCAGACGGCAAAACAGCGATTTCCGCTTCCGGGGATGAAACCCTGAAAATTTGGGACACTGAGACAGGGCGGGAACTGAAAACTCTCACGGGTCATAGTAAATGGGTAAATGCAGTGGCGATCGCACCAGACGGAAAAACAGCAA
>NZ_JAUBTN010000008.1:24324-65134 GCF_036705055.1 Microcoleus sp. CZ3-B2
TTTCCGCTTCAGAGGATGAAACCCTGAAAATCTGGGACACCGAGACAGGGCGGGAACTGAAAACTCTCACCGGTCATAGTAAATGGGTAAAAGCAGTGGCGATCGCACCAGACGGCCTCACGGCGATTTCCGCTTCAGAGGATGAAACCCTGAAAATCTGGGACACCGAGACAGGGCGGGAACTGAAAACTCTCACCGGTCATCGTTACTGGGTAAATGCAGTGGCGATCGCACCCGACGGTAAAACAGCGATTTCCGCTTCATGGGATGGTACCCTGAAAATCTGGGACACCGAGACAGGCCGGGAACTAAAAACTCTCAGGGGTCATAGTTCCAGGGTAAATGCAGTCGCGATCGCACCAGACCGTAAAACCGCGATTTCCGCTTCATACGATAATACGCTGAAAATCTGGGACACCGAGACAGGCCGGGAACTGAAAACTCTCACGGGTCATACTCGCGATGTAACAGCAGTGGCGATCGCACCAGACGGCCTCACGGCGATTTCCGCTTCAGGGGATCACACCCTGAAAATCTGGGACACAGAAAGTGGCACGGAACTGAGAACCCTCACCGGTCATACTAGCGAGGTAAGGGCAGTCGCGATAGCACGCGACGGAAAAACAGCGATTTCCGCATCTTCGGATAAAACCCTGAAAATCTGGGATTTACTCACACGTAAAGAGGTTGCTAGTTTCAGCGGAGAGGGTGAGTTTAATGGCTGTGCGATCGCCCATGATGGAGTGACAGTTGTAGCGGGCGATCGATCGGGCCGGGTGCATTTCCTGCGTTTGGAGGGAGTTAGGGGCGATCGATAATCCAAGAAACCGGGTTTTTGCCCGAATCTGTGGGTTGTAGGGAAGTATTTCGGAAAAAACCCGGTTTCTGAGACCCCGCGATCGCATTTTTTGTGGATGGGCGATCGGGTTTTATGATTCAGAGATAGTGTTCGGATCGATCGGCACAATTCCTTCACTGGCGTAGCGAGTAAAATCCTTAATATTTAGCGTCAAAATATGTGCTGCACCGTTTGCTTTCATAATAGCCACAAGACGAGCATCATGTACCTGAACTCCCGAAACTCTGTAAGTAACAACTAACCTACGCCACTCGGAGTATGTTAAATGCGTGTCGGGAAACAGCGGAAAAAGACGCTCGATCCGGCGTAACTGGCGATCGGCACTTCTCAGGAGTCAACCCAAAGCCATTTTTCTCGATCGGGCGAGTCACAACATTCCAAAACTCAACGCAGTTTTGTGATGCTACTTGAAGTTTATATCCATCTTGTCGCAATTTTTTTACGGCAGTTCGGATTACAGGGTATAAAGGATGAGAGCGATCGGCAAACCGCAGTAAAATATTCGTATCCACAAGACATAACATTGCTATGGACGATCCTCATAGATACCAGCACGACTCACCGCAAAATCCGATAGCCTAGGGACATTTACTCCCTTGTTTTTAATAAAAACATCAGCAAATTCATCTAAAAGTATTTCAAACTCGCGATCGCCCATTTCTGCGTCAGAATCGCTGGCCTTTGATGACAAGCCAGACCCTGACTGCCAATTTAGGAAATCAACAAAATTAAGCACAACTTCTAGCTGCGGTTTAGCTAAATAACGCAGCTTACTTACAATGCTTTCAATTACAGCTTCCATACATTTATAGTTGAGCTTTAATTGTGATATGTCTCGCGCAATTGTAGCATAAATATTAAATGTTGTCAAAATCAAATACGCTGTTAGCCGGGATTTTTGGGCTTCAACCGCCGGTTTTTGGTTTTATGGGCGATCGCATTTGAGACAAATGTGCGATCGAATTTGTGATGTACCTGAAATCCCGGCGGTTGGAATCCCGGCGGTTTCAACCGGGTTTTTTGGGTTTCTTAAGTCAAAATCGACCCACTCATCATCCGCTGATATCTCCTCTCCAACTCATCCCGCACCACAGGCCACTGATTCAAAGTTTCATCATTCTCAATTACCATTTGAGCAGCCGCCCTCGCCAACTCCAAAACCTCCTGATCCTCCACCAAACTCGCCAAAGCAAAATCCGGCAAACCCGACTGCCGAGTTCCCAAAACCTGACCCGGCCCCCGCAATCTCATATCCATTTCCGCAATAAAAAAACCATCCTGAGATTGTTCTAAAACCTTCATTCTCTGCATAGCTTCCGCCGTCTTAGAACCCGGCATTAACAAACAATAAGAACGGTTGCTGCCCCGACCAACTCGACCCCGCAACTGGTGCAATTGCGACAGTCCAAAACGCTCCGAATTTTCAATCAGCATTACCGTAGCATTCGGCACATCTACTCCCACTTCCACCACAGTTGTAGATACCAAAATATCAGTTTCTTTGTCCCGAAACTTCGTAATTGCCTCATCTTTGTCCGCACTGCTCATCCTGCCGTGGAGCAAACCCACCTTAAACTCAGGAAATACACTGCTTTGAAGTTTTTCTTTTTCTTCAATTGCCGATCGCACATCCAACTTTTCCGACTCCTCCACCAGCGGCAGCACCACATAAACTTGACGGCCGCTCGCCACTTCCCGCCGAATCAAATCGTAAGCTTGGAGGCGTTCTTTTGCCGACAGAACCGTCGTTTGAATCGCCTGCCTACCGGGGGGAAGTTCATCAATTTGACTCACGTCTAAATCGCCGTGCAGCGTCAGCGCCAGAGTCCGGGGAATGGGAGTTGCCGTCATCGTCAAAACGTGCGGAGATTCGCCTTTCTGCTGCAATTTAGCGCGCTGCTGCACCCCAAATCTGTGCTGTTCGTCAATTACCGCCAAACCCAATTTGTGGAAATTCACCGTATCTTGAATCAGTGCGTGAGTTCCCACTAAAACAGGCAATTCTCCGGTTTCTAACTGGCTGTGAATTTCCCGGCGCTTGGCTACCTTTGTCGAACCAGTTAACAGTTCCACAGACAAGTGCATCAAATTAAACCAACCTACCAATTTGCGGTAATGCTGTTCTGCTAAAACTTCTGTCGGTGCCATTAAAGCCGCTTGATAGCCCGATTGAATTGCTGCCAGCATTGCGACTACGGCGACTACAGTTTTGCCAGCGCCGACATCGCCTTGTACTAATCGGTTCATCGGTTGCGGCGAAGCCAAATCGTTGAGGATGTCGTTAATTACTCTGGCTTGAGCATTAGTCAACGCAAAAGGCAAGATTTCATAGAAATGTTCGATCAATTTGCCGCTAGGAAGAATGACTGCACTAGCTTGAGCTTTTCTTTGGGTTTGGCGACGCTTCAAAAGTCCTAATTGCAGGTAGAAAAATTCGTCAAAAACTAAGCGACGGCGGGCGGCGGACAAGCAATCGCGATCGAGCGGAAAGTGAATATTAGTCACAGCATCCGCTAAACCCATTAAACTGTAACGATCGCGCAAATCATCCGGTAGCGATTCCGGCAACAGTTTCGTCGCCGGCATCGCAGCCAAAATCGATCGCCTCACCGAACCCGCATCTACCCCTTCCGTCAGCGGATAAACAGGTATCAGGCGGCCGACTTTCATAGATTCGATCGCACCGCCGGAGTCATCTAATACTTCTAACTCAGGATTTTCTAAAGTAATGCCATATTTACCCTGCTTCACCAACCCCGAAGCAGCCAGCACCGCACCAGTACAATACTCGCGCTTTTTGAATTCTTGCCAGCCGCGATTGCTGTAGCGAGGCCCGGCAAAAAAGCGACTGATTTTTATTTCTCCCGTGCGGTCTTTTAAGATTACTTCTAATATCGTTAATTTCTTATTCTTCGGGCTAGAAAAGCAATTGCACCGCTTTACTTCGGCGATTAAAGTGACAGTTTCCCCTGCTACCAACTCGCGAATTTGTACTTGCTTTGCATAGTCGATGTGATGGCGGGGATAGTAGTAAAGCAAGTCGTATACAGTGTTTAAACCGAGTTTTAGCAAGCGGTTGCCGTTGGCGGGGCCGATGCCGGTGACGCGGGTTAAGGGTTGGTCTAGAGTCAAGCTGGGCGGTGGCGGTGCCGCACTCAGCGGTGCAGTTCGGGGAACGGAAACTGCCGGGGCGCTTTGTTCAGAATCGCTTTGTTCGATCGGGCTGCGGGCTGCTGTTTCCCAAACTTGTTCCATTTGTCTGAGGAAACTCACCGTAATGGCGATCGAATGCTGGCGCGCTTCAAGATCCTTCTGAGGGTAGATGTCAAATTCAGCAGCTAATTGTCTAGCTCGGGCGCGATCGCACGCTGCAGAAGCCGCCACAGCACCGGCCAACTGTCTCAAACTCAAGCCGAGAAACTCGCTGAAGCGGTATTGACTGCCCTGGATGTCGTTAAATCCGCGATCGGCTTCTACTGAAAGAGCTTTTTGCAATCGCTGCCATTCTGGTTGGTTGTTAGTCATCAGTCATTAGTTATTAGTCATTAGTTGTTAGTCATTAGTCATTAGTCATTAGTTGTTAGTCATTAGTTGTTAGTCATTAGTCATTAGTCATTAATCATAGCTCAAGAATCCCAGACAACAACCAACAACCAACTGCCAACTGCCAACAACCAACTGCCAACAACCAACTGCCAACTGCCAACTGCCAACAACCAACTGCCAACTGCCAACAACCAACAACCAACTGCCAACTGCCAACTCTCAACTGCCAACAACCAACTGACTAATCTTCAAACCAACTCGATCGCCAAGCCGACTCAGCCTCCACCACAGCAAGTTCCCGCTGCTTTTTCTGGTAATCGCGGCCTAGGGAGTTTAACTTCACAGAGAGGTTGCGAATTTGCTGGCGCCAAGCCGAGGTTCCCGCATCAGCAAACTCTATTTCTGACAACCGCAGTTTAATTGCTGTAATGTGCACGGCCATAGTAACCTGTGCTTGTGCTAAGTTTGGCGGTGCCGAAGAGCTATCGGCTTGAACGATTAAGTTTAATAAGTTAGGCGGCCCAGCAACGCTGTCGCCGGAAGCTTCAGCAGCATAAGCAGCTTCTAGAATAGGTTCTGGCAATTGATTGGGCAAGATTCCCGACTGTTGCAGCAAGCGGTTGGTGTCACGAGAAAGCAGTTTGAGAATCAGGACGATCGACTTTTCAATACTATTTTGCCAGCGCGCCAAACTTTCGGGAGAATTAGCATTTGGCACGTGATAATTTGCCACTGAAAATAGATAGTTAATGGCGGAAAGTTGTTTCTTTTCCTCTTCTTCCTCTTCCTCTTCCTCTTCTTCCTCTTCCTCTTCTTCCTCTTCCTCTTCCTCTGCTTCGTTTTTGTCTTCTTCCTCTTCCTCTTCCTCTTCCTCTTCCTCTTCCTCTTCCTCTTCCTCTTCCTCTGCTTCTGATTCAGTCACTAGCGATCGCAATTTTTCCTCCGACGCAGCAGCCAAAAGCCTTACAGACTGCTGCATTTTTTGCCGCCCATCGAAGGACAACTTGAGAAACGACTCCGGCGCGGATTGAGTGCAAAGGTGATAGCAAGCCAAAATTAACTGCTGCCGCACCGCTTGTCCCAAGGAAGTTAAATAACTGTCGTATGTACTGCGAAACTCCACATTCAAGGCTGCTAAACTCTCTTCTAGTCCTGCCAAATCTTGCTCTATGCGTTCTCTTGCTCCCACCATATCTCCCGTATAAAATTAAAATAGGACGTATAAAACTAAAAATTCCTAGGGTGTGTCGCCGTAAACAATCTCTAAATTCAATCGACAATCTGAAGGCGACTACCTGACACTTCCGATCCGTGGAAACAAAGCCAACAATTGTTTTCTAGTACAATTTTCGATAAATTATCTTAGGTGCGTCACTGTAAGATTGTCGATATTTGTGTGGTATTTTTTGAGGGCGACGCACTCTACGACTACTTTAAACCCATTTTGTTATTAAAAATTAAAAATGTGAAAATTAGCTTTTCACATTTTTAATTTCAATTCCCAATCTTAATTGTGAATTACTGAACACCCATTTGGGCTGCTACTTCATCGGCAAAGTTAGCTTCTACCTTCTCAATGCCTTCGCCCAACACAAAGCGCACGAAGCGGCGCACTTGGACATTTTCTCCGATTTGGGAGATGGTTTGTTTCACCAACTCTTCCACCGAGATATTTTGATCTCGAATAAAAGGCTGATCCATCAAACATAACTCTTTCATGCGCTTGTCAATCCGCCCTTGAACAATCTTTTCTTTGATATTGTCCGGCTTGTTGCCCAAGTCATCCTTGCCCATTTCTATTGCCTTTTCTCTTTCGACAATTTCGGCAGGAATATCTTCAAGGTTCACGTATTCCACATTCGGGCAAGCTGCAATTTGCATCGCAATATTGCGTACTAAACTTTGGAATTCTTCGCGGCGTGCCACAAAATCAGTTTCGCAGTTAACTTCCACCAGCACTCCCACGCGGCCGCCCGTGTGAATGTAGCTGCCTACGAGTCCTTCTGAGGCAACCCGTCCGGCTTTTTTGTCAGCGCCAGCCAGACCTTTTTTCCGCAGCCACTCAATGGATGTTTCGATATCGCCTTCGTTTGCAATGAGGGCTTTTTTACAGTCCATCATGCCAGCGCCAGTCTTGTCGCGCAATTCTTTAACAAGTTTTGCAGATATATCCGCCATCTTCCTTAAGTTCCCAATCAAAATTAGTTATTAGTCATTAGTCATTAGTCATTAGTCAGTAGGGGCGGTGGATGGTGCGTGCGGGCCCTATACGTTGTCATTAGTCATTAGTCATTAGTCATTAGTTACTAATCTTAATGTTAATGATTGGACAGGAGTGAAGAAATACCTAGTCGGCCTTAGGGCGGACTTTGTACCTGTAGCACCAAAATTAATTTTGGTGCTAACACTAACACAATGAATGCTTTTGCCAGAACTCTACTAATGACTTAGACTCGTGCCAGGTACAATTAAAAATTAAAAATATCCAACTAAAAATAATAATTATTTTTAATTTTCAATCTTTAATTTTTAATTGCCTGGTGTCAAATTCCGATCGCAATATTAGCTTTCGGTCTCTTCGCCCTCGGCCTCAGCGGCTTCGTCGGGGTCTACATAATTGGGGTCATCCAATTCTTCGATTTCGCCATCATATTCAGCGCCTTCGTAGCCACCTTCGTAGTCGTCGTCGTAGTCACCGTCGCCACCGGGCTGACCGTGACGACCTTCGTAAATGGCATCAGCCAACTTACCGACAATCAGCTTGATCGATCGAATAGCATCGTCATTTGCTGGAATCGCAATGTCAACCAAATCCGGGTCGCAATTGGTGTCCAACAGAGAGACGATGGGAATTCCCAACTTTTGGCATTCCAACACAGCATTATATTCGCGGCGTTGGTCTACCAGCACCACTCCGTCGGGAATCTTACGCATAGTTTTGATTCCGCCCAGATACTTCTGGAGTTTTGCCAGTTCTCGGCGCAGCACCGAAGCTTCTTTTTTCGGCAACAAATCTAGGGCACCGATTTCCTCGCGGCGCTCCAAATCCTTGAGGCGCTCCACGCGGGACTTAATCGTCGTCCAGTTGGTGAGCATTCCCCCCAGCCAGCGCTGGTTGACGTAGTAAGCGCCGCAGCGTTGAGCTTCTTGCGCTACAATCCCGGCAGCTTGGCGCTTTGTACCCACGAACAAAAACTTTTTGCCTTTTTCTGAGGCCACTCTCATGTACTCGTAGGCATCTTCCATGAGCTGAGCGGTTTGCACGAGGTCGATGATGTGAACCCCGTTGCGCTCTGTAAAAATGTAGGGAGACATTTTCGGGTTCCACCGGCGGGTTTGGTGTCCGAAGTGAACTCCTGACTCTAGCATTTGAGCCAAACTGACTACTGGCATTGTATTTTAAACTCCTGTATTCGGGTTAATCCTCCACCCGGTAGTATTTCTCAAGATTTGCACCTTGGAAACACCCGAAAACCCGGATGTGCGAACTTAAACAACTTGTCTAGTTTATCACAGGACACACCAGTTTTGCTGACAATCCGATCGCCATTTGGTTGGGTTATCCGTAGGGTGCGCGCCCGAGGGAGCCAGATGCGGGCTGGCTTGGTGCGTGGGGCGTACCCTACGGTTGCGAGTTACTCGCCAGCGCTTCTTACAAAAACAAAAAATCCATATAACAAGGTTGTCAAAGCCTTAGTTAGGTTGTGAGACAATGGCTTTGTTGGTGCGTGTCTTGCGCCTTCTTTAGTTCGATCGAGCTTTGAGCCATTTTGTTCGATCGGCAATTCTACCGGCTTTACGAGTTCCCTCTGGCACCGCAAAAATCCCAAAGCTAAAAACGCCATGCCCATCCCCATTCTCGTCTTGCTTGAAGTTCTAATTGTGATCGCACTTTCGAGACTTGTCGGTTTAGCATTTCGATCGATCAAACAACCTCAAGTCATTGGAGAAATTGTAGCCGGAATTATGCTCGGGCCTTCTCTGTTGGGCTTAGTTGCACCAGGTTTAGCAACAGCACTTTTTCCAGCCGAAGCCGTTCCTTTCCTCAACGTGCTGTCTGAGGTGGGGCTGATATTTTTCATGTTCTTGATTGGTTTAGAACTGAACCCTAAGTATCTCAAAAACAATTTAGATGTAGCGATCTTAACTTCCCACGTCAGCATTTTAGTGCCGTTTTCCCTGGGAAGCATCCTAGCAATGCTGCTGTATCCGATTGTTTCAAATAATACCGTTTCATTTACAGCCTTTGCCCTGTTTTTGGGCGCTGCGATGTCAATTACTGCCTTTCCGGTGCTGGCAAGAATTATTACAGAACACAACTTGCAGAATACTAAATTGGGGACGCTGGCTTTAACTTGCGCTGCTGTAGATGACGTGACGGCGTGGTGTTTGTTAGCCGTGGCGATCGCAGTTACTCGAACTAATTCGATGCTGGGCGCTTTGCCGACCATTATTGAATCTTTAATTTACATTGGTTTCATGATGACTGTAGTCCGCTGGTTCTTGCAGCGGCTTTCCAAGCACTACAACCGCACGGGCAGATTAACGCAGTTAGTGCTGGCGGGAATTTACATGGGAGTTGTAGCTTCTGCCTTAATTACTGAATTGATCGGCATTCATTTAATCTTCGGTGCATTTTTGCTTGGTGCTGCAATGCCAAAAAATGCCGGACTCACCAGAGAATTAGCTGAGAAAACCGAAGATTTTGTCCTAATATTTCTGCTGCCAATCTTTTTTGCTTACAGCGGTTTGCGTACTCAAATCGGTCTGCTCAACAGTCCCGAATTGTGGCTGCTGTGCGCCGCAGTTTTGGGAGTAGCAATTATTGGAAAATATGTCGGTACTTACACGGCTGCTAGAGTCTGCGGTATTAGCAACCGCGAAGCTTCTGCGCTTGGTTGGATGATGAATACTCGCGGTTTGACTGAACTAATTGTGTTGAATATCGGTCTTTCTCTGGGTGTGATTTCGCCTGTGCTATTTACAATGTTAGTTATTATGGCATTAGTCACAACTTTCATGACTTCGCCGCTGCTGGAGTGGACTTATCCCAAACGGTTAATTCGGTTAGATATTTCAGAAGTTAGCTCTGAGGATTCAGAATTAGAAGATTTACCAATTGCTACTAGCAGCGAAGAAACAGTTAACAACTTGCTGAAAACTTATCGAATTTTAGTGCCTGTTGCTAATCCTAGCACGCAGAAAGGTTTGCTGCAACTAGCGGTAGGGCTGGCGCTGCCGGTGGCGGGTACGGGCGGTAACGATTTGCAGTCGGCGGCAGTTCATCCTCTGAGTTTGATCGAATTCAATGAGGATTATGCTTTTCAAAGTACGCCTGCGGAAGCCGATCGCATTATTCAAGAGCGCCGCTCAAAATTATCAGAATTAATTGATAGTTTGGAATTGCCGGATGCGAGAAAATTCGTGCATCCGATCATTCGGGTTACTAAGGATGTGGCGCGGGAAACGGCGCAAATTGCGGAACTCGATCGCGCGGATTTGATTTTGGTAGGATGGCACAGGCCCACTTTTAGCAGCAACCGTTTGGGAGGGCGTGTCGGTCAAATTCTCAGCAGCGCTAAGGTGGATGTAGCAATTTTTGTTGACAGAGGCCGGGAACGGTTGAATAATTTGTTAGTGCCTTACGCTGCAAATATTCACGATGATTTGGGCTTAGAATTGGCGCTGAGACTGTTAGTTAATAGCGAGGAACGCCGTTTGACGGTGCTGCGGGTGGGGGTAAACGGGTTCGAGGGAAACGAGCTGAGTTACGAGTTTCAGCGAGTGATGGAACAGTTGCCTATTGAGGTGCGATCGCGCATTGAAACTCCGATTGTAGAGGCTGCCGATCCAATTCAAGCCGTGATTGCTGCTTCTGCTAATGCTGATTTGACTATTGCAGGTACGAGTCGGGAGTGGGGAATTGAGCGCCAAACCTTGGGACAGTATACTGATGAATTGGCGGTACAGTGTCATTCTTCGCTGCTGATTGCGCGGTGCTACGTTAAAGCGCGATCGCACTTGGCTTCGGTACTTCCTCGAAGGTAGTCATTAGTCATTAGTCATTAGTCATTAGTCATTAGTCATTAGTCATTAGTCATTAGTTGTGGGGAATTGGTTATTAGTTATTGGTTATTGGTTACTTGCTACGAATTCCCAATCCCTCCGCTTCGCTCCGCCCAATTCTCAATTCCTAATAACAACTAACAACTAACAACTAACAGCTAACAGCCAACAGCCAACTGTTAACTGTTAACTGCCAACAACCAACTGCCAACTGCCAACTGCCAACTGCCAACAACCAACTACCAAACTTATGCCTCATTTTAATGTCAAAATGTTAACATTTTATGGTATTTCCATCGCCATTGTTGCGGTACTTTTTAAGGTAGTAACTGCTTACGGCGAAACAAATTTAAAGGCTCCTCCGGCACTTGCGGGAAGTTATCGCTTCGATGCTAACAGTTTGCCCGAATGTCTGAAATCTGATACTTTGGTATTGACAATCGAGCAATCTGGTGTTTATTTGAACGGTAATTTGCGAGGTAGCAGCGAGGCCGATCGCAAAAAAACAGCAGAGGAGAAACCTTCTTTAGTTGGTAAGTGGGAAACTCAAGGATTGAGCTTGTCGGGTGTGGTTCCTAATTTAGAAGGTTGCAGGGACTCCAGTGCGATCGCTCAAAACAGTTCTGTTAAACTGCGAGGAATTTTGGAGGGAGACACCCTTAAGGGAAAAATTAGTCTGAGGGATGGGGCGACGGCTACTGATTTTACGGCTCAAAGAGAAGCGGTGGCGAAATCGCAGAAGCAGGAACATTGATCGATCGCAATGGGGAATCGAGAATTGGGAATGGTCAAGTTCGATCGTCCTGGTCGGTTTCTCCCCGGCTTCGGCGGGAAATCACAAAGCTTTAAGGGATCGGCTGGGGAAACCGGCGGTGGACGATCGAACTCCTGCCACCGGATCTCCCCCGTGACGGTCGGTTGCTGCTAGATTTAAAAGACACATAAAAGTGATTGATAAAAATAAAGTATCCCAGAGGAGTCTTTGATTGAGAATTTGTCATGCCAGAGACCCCGGATAACCGTATAGTTTGTTTGGAATGGATGTTCCCGTGATCTTAATGCCGTCAGAAACTTTGCTTACCGAGTCAAACCCGTTGATTTTAGACAGTTTGCCAGACTTGTCGCCGAACGATGGCGGATGTCCCCGTCGGGCTAGATTGCAAATTGATTTGATGTTGCTGGCGATCGAAGCCTTGTATCTCGGAGGGGCGGAAGAAATGCTGGCAGTGTCAAAAGACCTGGAATTGGAGTCAATTATCAAAAATCGGGTTGCCTTTTGGATGATGCGGAATACTAACCCGCTGAGACGCTATACCCAGCGCCGCTCCCTGACGGTGGTGGAGGCAAAAGCGCTGGTGGCGATCGCCTGTAATATGGCGCGCAAGTTAACCGCGACAATTCGCCAGTTGCTGCTAGATTCGCAGCAGTTGCGATCGAGAAATCTCCCCCTCAGCGAGAACTTGCAGCTTGCCGATTATTTAGAACGCTTTCGAGCTCATTTTCGATCGCGCATGAACCCGAAGCGATCGCTAGTTGCAGCTTACAATTCCGACGACAAGCTCAACGAACTCGCTTTAAACTTGTTGAGCAAACTGCTATTTTGTACGGGGACGGCCGGAATGCAGCGCTTCTGGGTTAGCTTGTTTGATGGAGAAGTGGAATAAAAATGACTATTAGGCGTCAGTACAGTCTGCCGAATTGCACCCTGGTTCTGGAAGGGTTGAGCGACGGATCGGTATCTAGCCAGTTAGATACACGGCCAGTGCTTTCTATACTAATGAGCGCTGAATGTTATGTGACAGGCATCGGCGAACCCCTCAGCGGGGGACGGGAGTTTTTTGAAAGCTTGGTGAGGGCTGTCAGCACCTACGCCCAAGAATTTATGAGTGGAGTGCATTATCCCGATCGCTACGGCCCGAATTTGAGTACGGTGCAGTTGCACAGAATAGACGAGAATTCGCACCGTTTGACCGTTCTACCTGCCGAAACAGGCAGCGCTACCCAAATCGATCGAAAAACAGAACTGTCGGCAAAATTAGATTTGACGACGGTACAGCTATTTGACTTAGTGGAGGCGATCGATCAATTTTTTGCCGACACCCAGACGCTGCCGGAATTGTCTCTGCAATTAACCCCAATTTCCAAGCGTTATATCAAGTCCGCCGAACCTTTGGCGAAGCGGAGCTTGCCTGCGGTGGTGGGGATATCGAGTTTGGCTTTGGCGGCGATGGCCTTTTTCTTGGTGCCGGTGCCGCAACTCCAGCGCCCGAGAGATCCGGTGCGACAGCCAAATCCTGCAGGACAGAATCAGGGAACGCCGAATCCGGGCGGATCGCCTTCGCCAAATCCCACTCCCAGGCCTGCTGACGGTTTGCTACCTGGGGAGAGGACTCCGAATGCTGAACCGAGTTCGCCGACTCCGAGTACCACCCCGCAATCGGAGGCTTCACCTAGTACCGCCCCGCAGTCGGAGGCTTCGCCTAGTACCACCCCGCAATCGGAGGCTTCACCTAGTACCACCCCGCAATCGGAGGCTTCGCCAGAAAGCACGCCCAGTCCTGTTTCTGAAGCTTTGCCCAGTCCTGATGCAGCAGCCGGGCCGATTACCGATCCGGCAGAAATCGAGCTGTTGAAGGGCCAACTTTCCCAGCAAATTGACGGAGTTTTGAAAACTAAGCCTGCGGTTGATGCGGAGTTGGTTTATCGGGTGAGTGTGGCTAAGGATGGGGCGATTGTCGGTTATAAGTCGGAGAATCCCGCAGCAGTCGATCGATCCGAAGCGCCGTTGTCGGAGTTGCTTTACAAACCGATTGGCAGCAGGCCACCAGCGGAACCCCTGGCTGATTTCCGAGTAGTTATTGCACCGGGCGGCACTGTTGCAGTCACTCCTTGGTAATGGTTGATTGTTGACTGTTAACGGTTGACTGTTAACGGTTGACTGTTAACGGTTGACTGTTAACGGTTGACTGTTGACTGTTGACTGATACCAAATCCCGCTTAAATGCTCCCTCAATCTCTTAGTCTGCGGAGGCAGACTTGGTTTTCTAGTAGCGATTTCAATCGCCGAATCATCTACAAACCGATTGCTGACTCAAAATCCTGTAGGCGCTACGGGCTCAATATCTCGATCGAATCCCCCGACTTGATTGGTGCGAATTATCCACAAAAACGATCCTTGTTTTAAGAGAATTTTGGCGATTTCATCTTGAGTGCGTCTGGGAAGCATTGTTCGGTAACTAATAACAGCTTTTAGCAGGTTCGTGATGCCAGAAAAAAAGCTTTTTTTCTGTTCCGAATCAATCCCTACCAATCTCGTATTTTTGCGCCAATCTAGACGGACAATACCGAGGGGAATTAATACTTTTTCTAAACTCTCTCCCAAAACTACTAACTGATGAAATCTTTCGGTTTGTGCGTGGGTAGGATTTGTTTTTAGCCAGTCTTGAATTTGAGGATTTGACTCGACTTCGCCAGTAATTTTTTTAATAGTAGCGTAAATTGCTTGACTGGAATCTTGGACGCAAGAAGTTGCTGGCGTGACTAAAGTTGCGCCGGTGCCGTCTCCGCTGCGGTAGCGCGCCATCATGATATCTAGTTGCTGGTTTAATTCGGTTAAAGGCGACAAAATGATGCCGTCAAAATCGTAGTCGTAACACACGCAGTCTAATTTACAAATGATATCGCAAACCGGGCGATCGCCCAACCAGCCGCGCTGCAAGTCTCCCATGTAACTTTGCCACTTACTAGAACCGGCGACAATTCCATCGGGATTGTGGGCGTATACTTGTTTGTATTCTATGTCAAAACGCAGTTCGTTGGTAAATCCATCGCGCACTACTTTTGCGATTCCGAAAGCAAAATGTCCGGTGACAATTCCCAGCGGTACAGATTCGCCTTTTTTGCCGCCAATACCGCCAAAGCTGTGAATCACGATGCCGATATCTCCTTCTTCCCAAGGGGAGACTAAAGTGTTTTCGGCTGCCTCATTTGGCATTAACAATACTCTTTTTGCTTGTCCTTTTTGAGCCGCTGTATTTGACCAGTTTTCGTCTTTTAAATAAGCGAGAGATTTGTTCAGTCCAAAATATGTTTCATCTGGTATTAACTGAGCAATTTTGCGCGGTTCAATTGCTTGGACTACAAAAATACTGTCTTCGTCTCTTTCGCCGTAAATGTACCAGCCATCGGGATTCAATGGCGATTGTTCGATCAGATGATTGGTAGACCTCGCTATGCCATTTTTGTCGGGCTGTACTTGCGGAATCCGAATGATTTCGGCTGCGCCGTCAAATTGTTGGGATGTTTTGTTGAAATGCCGGACAATAAATTTGTTGTTGTCGGGTTCTTGGCGCTGTAAAATTGAAACTAAGGCGCACAAACGGCCGATAATTTGTACTGGTTCGCGATCGATAATTAGTTCCTGCTGGCCGCTGCTGTGGTCGATCGCAATCACCGGCCTCCGCAGCATCACAGTCACGCTGTCTTCGAGTCTGCTACCCGCCAAAGTTTCCAAAGGGCCGACATTTCGCCAGCCGTTCAACCTATCTGGATGGATGTTACCAGATTTTTGACTTTTTTTCGTTTGTTTTGTGAAGTTAATATCTTGAGTGACTGCGTGGACAAAAAACTGAACTTGGCGGTTGGCGATCCACTTCAAAAATGCTGTTTTGCCAATAAATTTTTGATATTTTTTGGGTGCATTTATCACTTCAAAAAACACTGTATCGTTGGGCTGGCGCTGTTCGTGAGAGGGCAAAATTAAGCGCCCTTGCCAAAGAGCGACTGGCTTGTACAGACGGGCGACGGCTGCTGAATTTTTGCAAATTATTTCCGGTTCAATCGCTTCTAAGATATCGTTTTCTGCTACGGAAATCACAAAATTTCTGTCATTTTTTACGAACACGGGTTCTAAAAAAACTTTTTCAGGATCTGCAATGTTAGCGGTTGATTTTTCAGCCTTTTTTGGGAACAGCGGTAGATTGAAATGGCGGTTTTTTGCCAATTTCGCCTGGAACCAATTGAGGAAAACCCGAATAAAAATAAAAGCGGTTAAACCAAAAACGACAGCTAAGGCTATCAGCCCCAGAGTCAAAATGAATTGGTCTAAAAATTGACCGGAAAGTAAAATAATTGTGGGCCAGATCGAAGAAGATGCTGCCATAGTATCTAAAAACGAGTTTTAGGTTCGATCCAGTCGGCGCTGGCTTGAGTGCCGAAAACTAGGGGTTTGTCTTCGCTGACAGCTACTGTTTGACCGGTCATATCTACTGCACAAAGAGGCCAATGTCGATCGCCCAAATGACCGGCGCGGAACAGAACTTGTCCGGGGCAAACTTGACTCCAACCCAACAGTACAGCATGAGTGTAAAGACTGCGAGCGGGAGCAACAGTATAAGTGTAATTATCATTTTTATCCCAAATGACCGCGTAGTCGGACATATCGGAAGAGTTGAACAGCGCTTCAAATTCGCGGGCCAGAAGGCGGGAACCCTCTTGATTCCAAGCAACAGGTACTAAAATGGCGATCGTCCCGGACATATCTGTGTCATCGCTAGCATACATTCCGCTTTCCGCCAGCGGCGAAGCAGCCGCCACTGTTTGCAATTCCCCGGTTTTGAGATTTTCCACAAACATAACGCTGCTAACCCTACACTGGGCTAATTCCGGCTGTACTTGCAACTCAATTCGACTGTAAGCCGCGTATTGGCCGTTAGTTGAAACTAGGGAAGGGCTGCGATAGTAGCGGAGGCTGGTGCCGCCAGTAGAGCTCAGTTTGGCATGAGTGGCGTTAATCCATTCCCAAGGAATCGGATAGGCGCTATTTAAAGGGTCAGTCATCGGTTTTTTTCCAAAAGTTATACAGCATTATCCAACAGATTCAGGCTTACGCGCCGGGGTACTAGAAACCCGGTTTCTCGCAAGGATGCTGCGCCGCTAAACCCCAAATTAGGAGAAACCGGGTTTCTGTTTTAGGTGTTAGATTTGTCTTCCCATCTAAAATATACAATTTCCCATCGGTGCCGGGAAGTAGAAACCGGGTTTTTCGCAAGGATGCTGCGCCGCTAAACCCCAAGTTTGGAGGAACCGGGTTTCTTTTTGGGATAGTATAATTTTCGTCAAATCTCAAATCTAAAAATGGAAAATCTCAAATCTGATAGGTAAGATAGTATCGAAATTAACCTGGTACCTGCACCGAGAGGGAGGCAATATGACGCGATCTTTTAACCAAAAACCTTCAATCCCCCCGACTCGCGTTTCCAAGTCGCGGGGAAAAGGTTTGTTTTTGCTGTCGCTGATTTTTCGACTGCTGCTGCTGGGGGTAGGTAGCGGTTTTGCCTGGGTTTTGGGGATGACGATCGCCCAAATTTACCCTTCTAACAGCGTCCAGATGCCGATCGCCGAGAGATTGCTGCGCCTAACTCAAAATTTGACCCCCAGCCCGCAACGCGCACCAGCAAGGCCAATTCCGGCGCTTCCGGCACCAACCGCTACACCCAGTCCCCAGTCAAAAATCAATCCTGCCTTGAGAGAGAAATTACAGGTAGATTTGAGACAGTTGCAGGGCGAGCTCAACGCGCTGATTGGGCGCACGGCGGCTTTGGAGAGTCAGTTGGGTAGCAGCCGCCCCACGGAAACTTTGGAAAAGCGGTTGCAGTTGATGTCGCGGGAATTGGCTGGGCCGGAATCGGCGGCGGGCCCTACTCCTGTTTTACCCGCAAGCAGCAGCCAGAGTCTGAACCCTGAAACTGTGAATAATTCGGTGTTTGGAAGGGATGGGCTGATGGTAACTCTACCCAGCGATGTTTTGTTTGACACTGGCAGTATTTCTTTGCGCGCGGGCACGAGTGCGATTTTGGACAATTTGGTGGCGGATTTAGGCACTTACCAGGGTGCAACCGTGCGGGTTGCCGGCCACACTGACGACGGGGGGGAAGTGGTGGAAAATCGCAATGTGTCGTTGGCGCGGGCTCAGGCTGTGGTGCAGTATTTGTCTGGCGCGATCGATCGCAATTATCATTGGGTGGCGATCGGCTACGGGGAAAGTCGCCCTTTGGTAGATAATAGTTCTGATATCAACCGGCAGCGCAACCGCCGCATTGAAGTGGCAATTAGTCCTTAGTCATTAGTCCTTAGTCATCAGTCATTAGTCCTTAGTCCTTAGTCCTTAGTCAGCAACTTACAGATAAGCTGTTGTCCATTTAAATTGTATATTTTGATGACACTCAAAAATTGTCAAATCCTCTCCCCTTCTCCCCCTCTCCCCTTCTCCCCCTCTCCCCCTCAATCGCCATACACAATCTATATGAGCAACAGCTTACTACACTGATTTATCAGTATTTGATTGATAGTTCAACCGCAGATTTAAGTGGTAGGGTGCGTCGCTATCAAAAATTCCTGAATTTGACAAACACTTCCCTAGCGACGCACCGGACAATCCTTGAGGAAATAAGCGCAATTTTTGGGTAAGAAGACTTGCAATCGTGAATTCTATAAGGTGCGGATATGTGAGCTTTTTGATATTTCATTAAGATTTTTTGAGGCAACGCACCTTACGAGTATGTTCCGCGATCGAGCCATAACCTGCTGTCACGTCAAAGGTGTTATAGGCGGTAAATCAGAATTATGTTTAGCCTGATTTATTGCCTCTCGATGTTCGCCTCTAAGCTTCGGTTTTAAATACAAGTTTTCCACCAAAGCCGCCACTCCCGCAAACCAAGGCGGCACAATTATTGCGCCGATAATTCCCAATACTTGCACGCCTCCCAAAACAGACAGCAATTGATACAATGGATGCACGCCAACCGAGGAACCAACCAGCAAAGGATCGAGCACGTAAGTTTCCAAGTTTTGGATAATTACAAATAACAGCAATACCCACAAAACCAGCCAGCCACCTTTAGCTAAGGCTACAATTAATGCGGGGACTGCTCCCAATACTGGGCCGATGAAGGGAATCAGGTTGGTAACACCTGCGATCGCACCCAAGCCTAAAGCAAATTCCGGCATTCCTAAAACGCTCAAACCTGTGGTAATAAATATCCCTAAAATCCCCGAAACTAACACTCGCCCGCGAATATAACTCCCCATTCTTTGACCGATGGGCGTTGCTTGGGCGGCTAATTTTTCATCCCAAGGTTTGGGGAAAAACTGCACTAAGCTTTTAATTAATGTGTTGCTATCGGCAACCATGTAACCTGAAATAAATAATGCTAAAATTAAGCTGAAAACACCTCCTAAAATGCCTCTAGTTAAACTGTACGATCGCAAAATTAGTTGTTGGCTAGATCGAATCAGCCAATTCGTCAGCGATTGAGTGTCCACCAACTGACCCACCAGCGCCGGGGCATCGTCGGTGAGGCGACTCAATAGATTAGTGGCTAAGGTTTCCAGACTTTTAACGTAAACTGGTAGCAGTCGCACCAGTAACTGGATTTGCTCGATAATTGTCGGGCCGATTAACACTACCGCCCCGCTAAATCCGCCGATCAGAGTTAAATAAACCAGAATCACCGCCAGCCAGCGGGGAAGGCGCATGGTTTCGGCCCAATTGACGATCGGGACGATCGATGCGGCCAGCACGACTGATATCATCAGAATTACTAGCAGGCTCCGCAATTGCCACAGCAGCACTAGCAGCAAGGACGATGCTACAATTAGCAGCAAGTTAGGTATAGAAATTGTAATCCGCTGTTCTGACATGATTGAGTAATTATATTGTGGCCGAATCTGTTACCCTTGATGTTATAATAAACTATACGATATAAATTATAAATAAGACAATGAAAGTGCATTCAAGCAGTGGGAATGTTTTTGCGGACTTAGGGCTCCCGAATCCTGATGAACTATTGATTAAGGCAGAACTAGCTCATCAAATCAGTGAGTTAATCTCGGAACAAGTAACTCAGATTGAAGCAGCAAAGATTTTAGAAATCTCTCACCCCCAGATATCAGCATTGATGCGCGGCAAATTATCCGACTTCTCTACAGAACGCCTATTTCGTTTTATCAACGCACTCGGCAGCAATGTAGAGATTCGTATTGCCCACTCCCAACCAAATGTCCAAGGTCAAACTCGCATTGTCCTAGCATAGTACATAAAAAATTAAAAAACTTATATGCAATCACCACCTTCAAATCAAGATTTGTCAACCACTTCGTCTATAAAATCACCAACGCTATTTTACGAATGGCAAAATTATCGCTGTGCTTACGATGTTTACAACCCAAATACTGCGGCCACAAATAGCATCCCTTTGTTATTGATTCATCCCATAGGAGTTGGATTGTCAAGAGTATTTTGGCAGAGATTTTGCGAAGATTGGTACAAATCGGGCAACACAAATCCGATTTATAACCCCGATCTTTTGGGGTGCGGAGATTGCGAAATGCCTGCTGTGGCTTGCTATCCTGACGATTGGGCGGCCCAGTTGCAGTTTTTCTTGGAGACTGTAGTAAAAAAACCTGCGATCGTACTCGTGCAAGGTGCTTTACTGTGTGTAGCCTTGGAATTAGCCAAAATCCAGCAGGAAAGCGGCTCAAATTTAATTGGCGGATTAATCCTCGCCGGGCCTCCAGCTTGGGCGGTGATGAACAAACATTCGACAGAGAGACAGCAAAGAATCGTCTGGAATTTGTTAGATTCTCCCTTGGGAAACGCTTTTTACCGCTACGCCAGACGCGCTGAATTCTTGCGATCTTTTTCTGCAAAACAACTGTTTGGCGATGCGGCAAAAGTTGACAGGGAATGGTTGGAGGCTTTGCAGGCTGGGGCGGCAAATCCTGACAGCCGCCACGCAGTTTTCTCGTTTTTGGCGGGGTTTTGGCGCAAGGATTACAGCAGTACGATTCAAAAGTGCGATCGCCCCGTACTCGTTATCATGGGAGAAACAGCCTCAAGCATTAGTCAATCGGGTAAAGAAGAAAAACCAGAGGAAAGACTAGCGCAATATTTGGCTAACTTTCCCAACGCAGAGGGTTTATTAATGCCGGGGCGCAACGTTTTACCCTACGAATCCACCCCAGAATTTGTCGGCGCGGTTGCCGAATTTACAAATAAGTTAAATCAATAAAAATTCATTCCTTCGTAGTGAGGAATTCAGTCCGTCCCAGAGGAATGAATTACTCACTACAAACCAGTTTTTTAACCCCGGTGCCAAATAGTTGTACCATCCTTTTGGTCAATCAAAGTAATGCCATTATCCTTAAGTTCATTGCGAAGGCGATCGCCCTCAGCGAAATCCCTAGCTATTCGCGCATCCTTCCGCCGCTGAATCATCGCCTCAATCTCCCCATCACTCAAACCGCCAACCGCATCATCGCTGTCAGCTTCCGGCTGAACTTCCAACCCCAAAACCCCCGCCAAACTTACCAAAGTCAGCCAATGAAGCTGCAACAATTCCGGCGAAGTTTCAGTTTTGCCTTGATGCACCAAAATATTGCTTTCCTTACCCAATTCCTTAGCTAATTCAAACAAAACAGCCAAAGCAGCCGGAGTATTGAAATCATTATCCATCGCGGCTTGAAACTGCTGCACAGCATTGGTATCTTGTCCGGTTTTCTCAACATCCCAACTCAGTTTATCGGCATATCGGAGCCCAAAAAGCAAGCCTTCGTTGATCGTATTCCAGCCATTTCTAGCAGATGCGATCGCCTCTTCAGTAAAATCAATTTGACTGCGGTACTGCGCCATCAACACAAACAGCCTCACCGCCATCGGTTCCACCGCTTTTGACTTATCACTCTTACTCCCCCCCTTACCAAGGGGGGGCTGGGGGGGGTCAGATTCCAAATCACCCGACCAGTTCCCCTCCAACAAATCGCGAATTGTAATAAAATTGTGCAAAGATTTCGACATCTTTTTGCCATTGACAGTCACAAAAGCATTGTGCATCCAATAATTAGCCAGAGACTTACCAGTCGCAGCTTCAGATTGAGCAATTTCGTTTTCGTGGTGCGGAAAAATTAAATCGGAACCGCCGCAGTGAATATCAATAGTTTCGCCAAAACAATCGCGCACCATCGCCGAACATTCGATGTGCCATCCGGGGCGACCTTTTCCCCAAGATGACTCCCAAAAAGGTTCTCCCGGTTTAGCGCTTTTCCACAGGGCAAAATCTGATGAATCTTGCTTTTTTTGACCTTCTATTTCTGCGGTTTCCAATCTACCGCTAGCCCCGGCTTCCATTTCTTCCAACTTGCGACCGGAAAGCTTTCCGTAATCGGAAAACTTTTTAACGCTGTAGTAAACGTCGCCGCTGGAAGCATAGGCAAAGCCTTTGTTTTCTAACTCGTGAATCAGCCGTTTTATGCCGTCCATTGAGTGTGTGGCGCGGGGATATTCATCAGCCCTGAGAATATTTAGCTTGTCCATGTCGGCAAAATATTCGTCGATGAAGCGTTCGGCTACGGCTTCCATTGTGGAATTTGTTTCTCGCGCTCTGTTGAGAATTTTGTCATCAATATCTGTAAAATTCTGAACGTAGCGGACATCGTATCCCCGCCACATCAGATATCGGCGCACCATATCCCACACAATGTAGGCGCGGGCGTGGCCGACGTGGCAGTAATCGTACACCGTAACGCCGCAACAGTACATCCGCACCTTTGAGGGTTCGAGGGGATCGAAAGGTGATTCGCGGCGGGTCAAGCTGTTGTAAAGCGTTAGGGGCATGGGATTTGAGATTTGGGATTTGAGATTTGAGATTTTACAAGATTTACGCAGAACTTCTATTTGTACGGCGCGATGCGCGCACCTTATCTGTATGGGTAGCGCGTCAAACGATTTTTGCGTCCAAAACTGTTGGTTTGTAATTGCGATCGCCCGCAAGCGAAACTTGCAGCACGGTAAGCCCAACAGCTTACCCAGGAAATTTTGTATTCAATCTGCTTTATCCATAGTACCGCCCCTGCAGACTCAATCTCACATCGAATTTATGTCAGGGAATTCTGACAATTCAAGGACAAAGATCCCTGTCAGGCTGTGAATATCAAGATTTCCTGACATATTGATCCCCGAAATCACGAAAATGCGTATAAGTACCCATGATTGAGGCAAAAGACCCCTTGACCCGATCGCGAATTGTCTGCAACATTGAGTCATGACAAAGCGATCCCAAAGAAATGCTTCAATTAAGCAGCTATGGGAGTCAAATAGCGCGTGTGCTGGCAGCACAGCGTTGCTAGCAGCACCGATCGCCCTCGCAAAATCGATCTTGTCAATCAAGAATCGACAGATAAAGCTTTATTTAGACCGGACGGTGCGCGCGGAAGCCAAAAAGTCACAAATCCCGATCGCAATTTGGGACAAGACAAGCTAAACACAAGCAAGGCTTCAAAGGTTGGAGAGATTAGGAAGCTCGATAAAATTTGTACTTATAAAGAGTTTCTAACTCAAAAAATCAACACATTATTCAAGTGTTGAAACAAAAAATCTAACCCGCAATCGCAAATTAGAGGAGAAAAAACTCATGGCAAAAGAACGCCCACCATTAGAAGAGATGACTTTGCGACAACTCCGCAGAGTCGCTAGCGAATGTGGAGTGTCTCGCTACAGCCGGATGCGGAAATCGCAACTCCTGGCATCAATTCAAGAAATTCAGCGCAACAAATTTTCATACAGTCCATCTCGCAAACTAGAGGCACAAGAAGCAGTGGAAGCAGCAAAGTTTGAACTTGGTCAAGAAGATAGAACAGGCGGTTCCTTGTCGTCTGTCGATGAAGGTTTAGCAGATTTACCCAACGGCTACGGCGAAAGTCGGGTGGTGTTGATGCCGCGCGATCCAGAATGGGCTTACACCTACTGGGATATCTCCAACGATCGCAAACAAGAATTGCGCCGCCAAGGCGGACAGCAACTCGCCCTGCGGATCTACGACGTGACAGATGTTAACCTCGAAATCCAAAGCCCGCACAGCATTCAAGAATATCCCTGCGACGAACTGGCGCGGGAATGGTACGTACCGATCCCCGTTAGCGATCGCGATTATGCGATCGACATCGGCTACCGCTGTGCAGACGGCCGTTGGTTGGTGTTGGCGCGATCGGCCGAAGTCCGCGTTCCCCCAATCTATCCCAGCGACTGGATAGAAGACCAATTCATCACCCTCGACTGGGAAGAAGACTTGTCCGGTAAAACCTTCGCCGAACTGGTTCCGCCTGCCAAAAAAATCGCACAAGCAAGCAACGGTAACAGTTTCAACAACACCCGTAACGGCATCTACCAAGAAATCTTCGGCATGGCAGAATCGGCAGAATCGATGCGCGTAGCTGGTTCCATGTTCGGTTCCATGCCGCACGTCGCCGGTTCGGTTCAGCAAGCAGGCATCCACGAACAAGCTTTGAGTTCCTACGTGTTCCCCTCCGGTGTCGGAATGTGGGCAGCCCCCGCCATGTCCGGGCTCACCATGTCCGGTGCGGGTATGTCCGGTGCCGGTATGTCCGGGCTCACCATGTCCGGTGTCGGTATGTCCGGTGTCGGTATGTCGGGACGCACCATGTCCGGTGTCGGTATGTCCGGGCTCACCATGTCGGGTATGGGGATGTCCGGTGTCGGTATGTCGGGAGTTGGCTTCGCCGCCCCGATGCGCCCCCGCCAGTTCTGGTTAGTTGCTGACGCAGAACTGATCGTCTACGGTGCCACCGAACCCGACGCTACAGTTTACGTAGGCGGACAGCCGATCAAACTCAATGCTGACGGCACTTTCCGCTTCCAGATGTCTTTCCAAGACGGCTTAATCGACTATCCGATTTTTGCAGTAGCAGCAGACGGCGAACAAAACCGCGCCATCCACATGACATTCAACCGCGAAACCCCAGAACGGCACACCAATACCAAGCAAGATGCTGTTGTGGAATGGTTGGGCTAACACTAAAGGTCGATCGCGACGCGGACAGGCGCGCAGGTTTGTGCCAATTTTTCAACCATCACAAGGTCTCGCCGCAGCCGATCGCGATTTGTTAGGGTTAATCCCAGACAACAACCCATAACACCCCCTATGCACCGTTCTCCTGTTTTGAGGAGCGGTGTTTTTTGTTATTGGTTATTGGTTATTGGTTATCGGTTATTGGTTATTGGTTATTCGTTATTCGTTATCGGTTATTGGTTATTCGTTATTCGTTATTCGTTATTCGTTATTGGTTATTGGTTATTCGTTATTCGTTATTCGTTATTGGTTATTGGTTATTGGTTATTCGTTATTCGTTATTGGTTATTCGTTATTCGTTATTCGTTACGAATTCCCAATTTCCCATTCTCAATTCCCAATAACAACTAACAAATAACAACTAACAGCTAACAGTTAACAGCTAACAGTCAACAGTCAACAGTCAACAGTCAACAGTCAACAGTCATGAGGAGTGCAACCGGAATTGATATCACGAACCGGCCAAACGACTCAATCATGTCAATGCCAAATGCCAGCGGAAACGATATTTGACAATACTCTCAATATCTGCCTGTAGATAGATGCTTACTTAACTCGCGATCGCACTCGTCCAATCCAAATTAGCACTCTTCACTCAACGATTATTAAGTAAGCTAAAGTTTACTTAAATTTTTATTACACAAACTCGCCCAATCCCGTGAAACATCAGAAAGCGAGTTAAGAGAGAAATAAGGCGATCGCACAGGAACTTCTCCCAAGCAAATGCAAAAAATAAATTTTACACCCCAGCGAAGGCAGAAGCATCCCCGTCTTTTCGCCTTAAGCGCCGTCACATTAGCCGCCATCTTGCTGTTATTTATTCTGCCCGCACTGAGTAAGCAGCCCGTAACCCTCACCATGTTAATGCAAGGCCAAGACATTGCTAACTGGAAACCCTTTGTCAAAGAATTTGAACAGAAAAACCGCGACATTCGCATCAACCTCATAGAAGGGCCCTTTGACACAAACCTCGTAGAAAATCTTTACACATCTGCCTTTTTGTTAGGCGACTCGCCCTACGATATCATCAACATGGATATTGTTTGGGTTCCCAAATTTGCCGCCGCAGGTTGGGTGATGGATTTGACAGACAGAATTCCCCCCAAACAACTATCAAAGTTCATTCAAGGTAACGTCGAAGGCGGCCGATATCGAGGCAAACTTTACCGAATTCCCCACGCTTCCGATGCCGGAATGCTTTACTACCGCAAAGACATTTTAGAACAAGCGGGAATTCCAGCGCCGAAAACCTTTGAAGAGATGGCAAAAATCTCTCAAAACTTGCAAAAACAGGGAAAAGCAACTTGGGGTTATTTGTGGCAAGGTAAACAATACGAAGGAGTATCTGCGATGTTTGTCGAAGTGCTCTCCGGTTTCGGCGGCTTCTGGGCTAACCCTCAAACTTTTGAAGTTGGGTTAGACAAACCGGAGGCAATTCAAGCAGTAGAATTTCTCAAAAATACGATCGCCTCTGGCATTTCTCCACCCGGTGTCACTACCTACGGCGAAGAAGAAACCCGGCTGTTGTTTCAAAACGGCAAAGCGCTGTTTTTGCGAAATTGGCCCTATGTTTGGAAGCTAGCAAATGCCGAGGGATCCAAGGTGAGAGGCAAAATTGCGATCGAGCCAATGCTCAGCAGTACGGGTAAAACAGGCGGTTCCTGCTTGGGCGGCTGGGGCTGGGGAATTGCCAAAACCTCAAAACATCCAGAACAAGCGTGGAAAGCAATTAAATACCTTACAAGCGAAGCAACCCAGCGTAAATTTATTTTAGAAACTGGTTTAATTCCTAGCTACAAATCCCTATTTACTAACAAAGAAATAGTCGCCAAATATCCTCACTACCCGCAACTGCTAAAAGTAGTAGAACAGCCAGTTTTGCGCCCGCCCATAGCACAATACGCTCAAGCTTCTGATATTTTGCAGCGCTATTTGAGTTCAGCTTTTACCGGAAGAATGACTGCAGAAGAAGCAATGAAAGCAGCAGCTAGCGAAACTCGCAATTTATTAAGCAGTTTGAAACAATCGAAAGCTTCGTAAAACAAGGAACCTACCGAAGGGAATTCGCCGAAGAGAATTCGCCGAATACAACCAGAATGGAACCCGCCGAATGGAACCCGCCGAATGGAATTCGGGGCTATACAAACAATGTCCGCCTCTGCAGACTGGAAGAACCATGAACTGGGAAATGAGGAAGAAATTAGAGATTCATATCAATTCTGGTAGCACTCATACATGATGTTAAAAGTCAACAGTCAACAGTCAACAGTCAACAATTAACAGCCAACAATTAACAGCCAACAATTAACAGTAAATTTACTATTCCGATACTTACGGATTTGATATCAAATATGCAATTAGACAAAATGCGACAGCGCGAACAAAAAACAGGATGGATATTAGTAGCACCAGCATTGATAATTCTGCTGCTAGTATTTGCTTACCCAATATTGCGCGCTTTTTGGCTGAGTGTATTCACCCAAAACCTCGGTACTGAATTAAAACTGGTTTTTTCCGGTTTGGCTAACTACAGTCGAATGTTAGGCGACGGGCGTTTCTGGCAAACTTTAAGCAATACCGCAATATTTACACTCGCCTCTGTTGTGCTGGAATTAATTATCGGCATGGGCATTGCCTTAGTCTTAAATCAATCTTTCAGAGGGCGCGCGATCGTGCGGACAATTTCCTTACTGCCTTGGGCGCTGCCGACTGCATTGATGGGTGTAGCTTGGGCGTGGATTTTTAACGACCAATACGGCGTAATTAATGATATTTTGATCCGCTTGGGATTGATCAAAAATAGTATTAGCTGGTTGGGAGATCCGACTTTGGCAATGATGGCAGTGATTACAGCAGATGTGTGGAAAACTACGCCATTTGTCAGCCTGCTTTTGTTAGCGGGATTGCAATCGATTTCCGGTGATTTGTATGAAGCCCACGCCATTGACGGCGCGAGTAGTTGGCAGAGTTTCCGTCAAATTACCTTGCCGCTGCTGATGCCCCAAATTGTGATTGCTGTGCTGTTTCGATTTGCCCAAGCTTTCGGCATTTTTGACTTGATTCAGGTGATGACGGGAGGGGGACCGGCGGGGGCAACGGAGACGGTTTCTATCTACATTTACAGCACGGTAATGAGGTATTTAGACTTTGGGTACGGGGCAGCTTTGGTGGTGTGTACTTTTTTGCTCTTGGTTGCAGCAGTGGCGATCGCCGCTTATCTGTTATCGAGAGCCCGCATCAATGCAGCCGGAGGAAACTAAGACGATTTATATTTGGGATTTTGGATTTTAGATAACCAACAGTAGCAATTTCCTTTCATTGGTACAAAAAATTATGTCGATCGCCCGCAAACAATCTAACAAAAAAACCTTTAACATCCGGCAACTAATCTTGCCAATCTCAGCGATATTGATCGCCACATATTTCCTCGCACCCATCATCTGGCAGGTACTGACATCTTTCAAAGTAAATGCAGATATTTCAGCAATTCCCAACGTCTACATACCCAAACAAATCACCTTCGAGCATTACATCTCCTTGTTCCAACGCCGCCCCTTTGCACTTTACATTTTAAATAGCACTTTTGTTTCCATTACTTCCACATTGCTATGTTTAGCCGTAGGCGCGCCCGCAGCTTACGCTTTGGCTCGGTTGCGACTGTGGGGCGAGAGAATCATTTTGGCAATTGTAACGATTGTGACGCTATTTCCGGCGGTGCTGCTATTCTTGGGTTTGTTAGAAATAGTCAAAGCTTTGAGTTTAGGAAATAATTATTTAGCCTTAATTATTCCTTACACAGCTATCAACTTGCCCTTGACAATTTTGGTAATGCGGAGTTTCTTTCAACAACTGCCAAAAGATTTAGAAGATGCGGCAAAAGTTGACGGATACAACACTTTTCAAATGCTGTGGCAAATCGTGCTACCGATGACATTTCCCGCCTTAGTTACAACCGGAATTTTGACATTTATTTCAGCTTGGAACGAGTTTATATTTGCTTTGACATTTATAACTCGCGAATCTATGAAAACAATTCCCGTTGCTACCGCTCAACTCAGCGGGGTGTCAGTCTTTGAAATTCCTTACGGCCCGATCGCAGCAGCCACCGTTTTGGGAACCTTACCCTTGGTGTTGCTAGTTTTGGTGTTCCAGCGGCGCATCGTTCAAGGTTTAACAGCCGGAGCAGTCAAAGGATAGTCAGTAGTCAGTAGTCAGTAGTCAGTAGTCAGTAGTCAGTAGTCAGTAGGTACGGGCGGTGGATCGTGCGTGCGAGCCCTCTTAGTTAGATTCTTCCCTCTTCCTTCGCGCCCTTCGCGCCTTCGCGGTTAGTAATTCTTTCTTCCCTCTTCCCTCTTCCTTCTTCCGACGGACTTACATCCGTTACATCCGTTACATCCGTTACATCCGTTACATCCCGTACATTGCTCGTTGCCGAACTTCCTTCTTCCTTATAAAAATCATGGCAAAACTACAACTAAAAAACCTCAATAAAACCTACAGCCCCAAAGTTGTACCGGTAAAAGATATTAGCTTAGAAGTCAGCGAAGGCGAATTTCTTACCTTGCTGGGGCCGTCGGGGTGTGGCAAATCTACCACGCTGCGGTTGATTGCAGGATTGGAACAGCCAACTCGCGGCGAGATTAGAATTGGCGATCGCAATGTGACTAATCTCAGACCGGGCGATCGGGATATTGCAATGGTGTTTCAAAGTTACGCGCTTTATCCGCACATGACAGTATACGAAAATATGGCATCCAGCCTCAAACTTCGCAAAATCTCCTCCGGCGAAATCAACCGGTTAGTGACGGAAGTTGCAACATCCCTCGGATTGACGGAATTAATCGATCGCAAACCCGGTAAACTATCAGGCGGACAGCGGCAGCGAGTCGCCCTCGGTCGCGCCTTAGTGCGCCAACCAGAAGTATTTTTGCTCGACGAACCTTTGAGCAATCTCGACGCATTATTGCGGGAAAAAGTGAGGGCAGAACTCAAACAATTATTTGCATCACAAAAAGCTCCTGTAGTGTACGTCACTCACGACCAAACCGAAGCAATGACGCTTTCTACAAAAGTCGCAGTTCTCCACAGTGGCACTGTCCAGCAACTAGATCCCCCACACTTAATTTATAACCGTCCTGCCAATCAATTTGTCGCGGGTTTTGTGGGCAGCCCGCAAATGAATTTGTTTGAGCTTAAATGCCAGGGAAATTTTGCGATGTTAGGTAATTTTGGAATTCCACTCCCCAATATGCCAACTGTGCCACCAGAAATTGTGTTAGGAATTCGCCCGGAACACGTCGGTTTTCCAGATGCAGAGGCCGGCAAGATAGCGGCCCCAGAGGCAATTAAAGGTGAGGTTTATTTAGTGGAAAACTTGGGAATGCAAAATTTGGTTAGCGTCCGAGTTAAAGGTGTGGAGTCAGTAACAGTGCGGCTTTTGGTGCCAAATGACCGCCAGTGGAACTCTGAAATTGTCGAGCTGGTTTTGCCGGCTCAGTTCCTGCACTGGTTTGATGTCAGAACGGGCGATCGGCTGCAATAAAAATCGCTCTTGTATAGCGCGATCGAGCTAAATTTGTCTAACTATGTGCTGAATTTTGGTTTTTCGGCTTCTAACTAACTTATGACTTTAGTAAGAGGTACAAGCATTTTGATGCTGTTAACGTGATATTTGTGTTTGAAAAAGCTAGTTGACTCACACATGGGTTTGGTTTTGAAGAGATTTTATCCCTCACCTATGACTCTATTGATGTGCCTAATTACAAGTAACATCATTTCCGGTCGATTGCGGTAAATCGAACGGACAGGATCTAAAAGCTAAGTTCGGCTTAAGCTGGCGTTAGCTGCGGATTTTGGAGCGAGTCAATTAGATGAAAAAATGTTGAAAATTATCGCCAATTAACTGACGGAGTATTACCCAGATGAATTTGATTTCTACAGCGATCGCTCGCATCAATTCCCTGCTGAAGGGCTTTCAAATCAAGAGTTTTTTGAGTGTTGTCTTAGTCGGTTTCATGCTGATGACAACGAATGTTGATGCGGGAAACAGCAACAAAGCTTATAACGCACAAGTCGGTTCAAATGGGGATCTCAACAATCCTGACAGACCTCAAACAACTCGGGAATGGAGACAAGAAGCTCGCGAAACTAAAAACGATCCGGGCGAGAGAGCTCAGAAGATCGGGCAAGAGGCAGGAGCTGCTGTGAAAGAATTTGGGGAAATGTACCAAGACACCGCTAAGAGAAGTATCCGCGAATTAAAGAATTAGGAATAGTTTTTTTGGTGGCAAGGGCCGAAAATCCCGTTCCTAATATAGTGCAAGATGTGCATTTAACCTCACATCTCGCACTATATTTTTAGCTAAATTTAAGTTTTAAATTATTTTAAACGATGTAAGATACAAATTTTATTGGTATTGACAGTTTTGGTGCCTGTATGTTTGCCAGTAGTTTAAGCAACGAAGCGTTAAAAATAATATATGAACAAACATCTTCACAGTCTTGGTTTGACCTGTCTGCTCTTAGTCCTGCCTGTGTTTCCGGCGACAATGGCCCGCGCTAAACTGCCAGAAACTTCCGATCCTAACAGCAAACAAATTTCCTCAAAGATGAACTGTGTTTTGGTTTAACTAAACCGGGAGGCGAGATTGTTTAGGAATCAGAATGGCAGCAGTTTGTCAAGACAGCTATCACCCCTCGTTTTCGGAAAAAACTAACTGTATTAGACGGCTCCGGGCAGCTTTTTAACAGTTCGGAAATTCTGATTATAGAAAAATCAAACATAGTGATTTTAATTTATGAAAATAGCCCCCAAAAAACTAAATCTATTCATGAAATTATTGGCAGTTACAAGCGCAGTTTTCAGCAGGAGTCAGTGCTGCGGACAATCAGCGAAGTTAAGATTTCTTTCTGATGCGATCGGGCAATTAGCGTATTTATGATATTATTTATGGTGAGCGAGGTCATATCCTCAAAGATCAGTAGGGTGCGGGTGCAAGAAAAATCAAAGTTTGTGGGTATCGATCGCACATTGCCTTCCAATCGCTAGAAAAACCAGCCCCGGAGAAAATAAAAATATGACGGACGACGGCAACCCAAAAGCACCAGCGCCCGAAAGCGATGATTCCAAAAATTTTGACGGCATTGCCAAAGCTTTTATTGTGAGCGTAGCTTGGTCTTACGCAGAGGCTTTGGAGCGAACTAAACGCTCGGAAAATCAACAGAAAGCAGCGCAACAATCTCAGACAGAATCTGAAACAGAACAAGTCGATCGCGCTCCTGAACGCAATTAATGAAATAGCATTAATAGCAGAAGGACAAAATTCTCTGGTGCCGCTCCTGAAAGCAACAGTCAGTTAGCTGTTCTGGGTTGAGAACGATCGACTTAGGACAGCGAGCTGTGCCTTTAAAGCCGGATTTGTATTGGATTTTACCACAAAAAAAAACTGACAGCCCGTGATTCTTCAACAAGCTCAAGACAAGCTTTAATCTAGGGATGAGAACCGCGTTGCAGGTTTGAATATCCACCTATAGCGGTTCGATCGCGTGGTGAGGTATGGCCGGCGCGGGCCGGCGCAGGCCTATGCCCACGGAGGTTTATGCCGCATAGTACCTCATACCAGAGCACAGAAAGGCTATATATCTATGTCTAAAAGCAATTAAAACTAAACAATTTACGCTTTTACCGCTAGAGTGTACAAAAGAATAACCAATTTTTAGATCGGTCTCATGTCTAATTCAAAAATGATTGGCAAAGCGATCGCAAGTGGCATTTGCTTCGGCATCCTCGCCAGCTTCAACGCTTCACCGGGCCCGGCATCCGCAGCAGAACCAACAATTGCCGAAGCAGCCGCCCCGGCCGCTAGCAACATCGACCAGCAACTCCTAGGTCAATGGCAAGGTACAGTCCCATCCGGTCAGTCTTTCACCTTCGTCTTCGCCCCAGAAGGCAAATTGTTTCTCATGGCTAAAGGCCCCGACGGACCAGCCCGCGCCAAAGAAATGAGATACAAAGTGAATCTCGGTGAAAAACCGATGCACCTGGATGTTGGCCTCAGCAGCACAGAAACCGTTGAAACTGTTTTTGAGTTGACTCCCGAAGGTCAAATGCGCCTTCAGTTGCAAGGCACCAATCCCGGACAGGCGAGACCTAATTCCTTAAACGAGCAAGCAACCGTGTTTAAAAAGGTCTCCGAGGCCACTGCATTGCCTGCTGACACTCAAGTCATAGGTTTTTGAGAAAATTCCTCTCTGTAAGAAGGCACTTAAGTAGTTCCGACTTGTCAGTTTTGAGTTCGATCGCAGTTTTCCATTCTATGAAATATAGTAGGGACACAGCAGTGCCCTGTCCCTACTACCCGACCATATTTCACTCATCAGCGCGAAAATCGCCATTAGTTAAAAAATTTCTAATTTAAAAATTAAGACTTTCCTCCTGCCTTCTGCCTTGAGCGAGCCCTGCTACAATCCACCTAATCTGTATTTAACTTTTGCCGTAGATATCCATGAGTGAAACCGTCCTCGAAGTTCGCAACCTGCGGGTTGAATTTCCATCTGCGGACGCCGGTGATGCGTCTGCAACAGTCAAAGCTGTTGACGGCGTTTCGTTTGAGGTCAAGCGAGGGCAAACTCTGGGCATCGTGGGAGAATCGGGGTCAGGAAAATCGGTAACATCCCTGGCGGTGATGAATTTGCTGTCGAGTTCGTCAACGAAGATAGAAGGCGAAATTTGGTTTTCTCCGAGCAAAAACGGCGCTAGCCACGGGCGTGTGAATCTGTTGGCCATGCCGGACAGGGAAAAACAAACCTACCGGGGCAGCCAGATTGCGACGATTTTTCAAGAGCCGATGAGTTCGCTAAATCCTGTTTACACGATCGGATTTCAACTCACAGAAGCCATTTGTTTGCACCAAAAGGTGTCGCAGACAGAAGCGCGGCGCAAAGCTGCTTCTCTACTGCAAGAGGTGAAGCTGCTACCGGGAGACGAGGAACTCCGGCAGCGGTGTTTGGGACAGCAAGAAGCTGGTCGGGAGGCCGATCGCGATTTGATGCAGCTCATCAACGGCCAAAAACAAGCTATGCTCGATCGCTACCCCCACGAACTCTCCGGCGGTCAAATCCAGCGCGTGATGATTGCAATGGCCATTTCCTGCAATCCAACATTATTAATTGCTGACGAACCGACCACGGCTTTAGACGTAACCGTCCAAGCCACAATCTTAGCTTTGCTGCGCGAGTTGCGGGACTCTAGAGGCATGGCAATGATTTTTATTACCCACGATTTAAGCGTCATTGCTGAAATTGCCGATACGGTGGCGGTGATGTACCGAGGCAAGATTGTTGAGTGCGCTGCGATCGAACAAATTTTCAGCAATCCCCAACATCCTTACACAAAAGGTCTGTTAGCTTGCCGCCCAACTCTCGATCGGCAAAGGCGCCGCTTACCGACGGTTTCCGATTTTATGGATGTCAGCACAAATGCCAGCGGCGAATTAGTAATTGTCGAGAAAAATATCGATTTAGACGGCGACAGCAGCGGTGGACTGTCCGCTTTTACCACCGGAAAACCGCCCAGACTGCCGAATATTTCCCAGCCTTTGTTAGCTGTTAATAATTTGCGAGTCGGTTTTCCCGTGCAGGGAATGTTTGGCGAAACTAAACGCTTGTTTATGGCGGTAAACGATATTTCTTTTGAGGTTTATCCTGGGGAAACTTTGGGTTTGGTGGGCGAATCCGGCTGCGGAAAATCAACTTTAGCGAGAGCTTTATTGCAATTAATTCCGATCGCCAGCGGTCAAGTATTTTTTGAAGGTCAAGAAATTACTCCTCCTGCGAAAAGTAGTGCGAGAGGGCAGTGGATCGCTAATTATCAAAGGCAAAAAGAGTACGATCGCAAATTGCGGTGGCTGCGGCGCGATTTGCAAATTATTTTTCAAGACCCTTTTAGTTCTCTCGATCCGCGCCTGAGTGTTGGGGCGGCGGTGATGGAACCGATGGTGATTCACCGCTTTGGCAAGAACCAGAAAGAACAGCGCGATCGCGCGGCTTATTTGTTGGATAGAGTGGGTTTGAATCCCGATATTATGCGGCGCTACCCCCACGAGTTTTCTGGCGGACAGCGGCAGCGAATTTGTATTGCTAGAGCTTTGGCTTTGAATCCAAAGTTTATTATTTGCGATGAGTCGGTTTCTGCCTTAGATGTGTCGGTACAGGCGCAAGTTTTAAATTTGCTCAAGGAGTTGCAAACAGAGTTTGGACTGACTTATATTTTTATTTCTCACGATTTGAGCGTGGTTAAGTTTATGAGCGATCGGGCGATCGTCATGAACAAAGGTAAAATCGAGGAAATGGGCACAGCCGAGCGCATTTACCGCCAACCGCAACAAGCTTACACCAAGCAACTTATAGCTGCTATTCCGGCGGGCAATTTGGAACGCATTCGCCAACAGCAATTAGGCCGCGAAGCAGCAGACAAGAGTGCCTAAATCTTCGATCGCGAGGCTGACTGCAGATTAAGACGCATTTACACTGATGGACGCAGATTATTTCAATATCTGTCCGCGATTGGCAATTTTATCGGGAATTGCTCGCCCGCGTACCTCGATAAGATTTGGTTTGTAGTGCGTCCTAGTGTCCGCTTTCGTTCTGCGGATACCAGGACGCACTACAAACCCTTTTTGTTTTGGCAATCGACCGGACATGATATCATTTAACAATGCGCTTCTAATTTACTGTAGATAATTAATTTTTGTGTCGGGACTAGCTAGATTAGGCCAAATGTCCAATGACTCACAGCAATGTTTAGTGCATGATGAGAAATAGACCCTCTAAGCCTGTTGAAAAAACAATTATAAAATAGGTGCGTTAGCTCTTAAAAATAACTGCTAATTGCGTAGATATACTTAATTTGCTTGTGGGAATGCTGAGATTTAGGTAGGACTTACAATACTAAAATTCGTAAATTTAAAATATTTTACACTATTTAAACATTTTTATTGTAAGTTCTCAACAGCCAATATTCCTCTTGATTTTGGAGTGAAAAAATGACAGATTCAGTTCATATCAAAAAAAGAAATAATAAATTGTTGCACTTTCTGCAAATACGGTTGAGAGAAATCACGGCGGCAGAAGTCAACAGAAAACAAAAAACTAAATCCAGAATGCTGTATAAAAAAAACATCAGCTTAGGGACGATCGCCCGCAGCAGCCAATTCTCAGTTTTGATAGTCGTACTGCTGGTACTAAACTGGTGGCTGGTAGCAAGCGGTGCCAGTGGTTTGTACGATCGCCCGATCGCCCTGGCATTTTTGGTAATAGCAAATATTGTTCTGCTGGCCGCAGCAGCGCGATCGCACGCCTCTGCTGCTAAGAAAAACGATCGCCAATCGGGTAAAACCGACGAGGGCGATCGCTTTTTTAGTCTCTCGCCAGATATTTTGTGCGTCATTGGTTTTGACGGTTATCTCAAACGGATCAACCCAGCAGCAGAAAAAATCCTCGGCTATTCCCCAGCCGAAATGGTTGGCAAACTCTTCATTGAATTCGTGCATCCAGACGATCGCCAAGGTACCCTAAAACAAACTGAAAGTATTGCTGCGGGGAATAATACCGTTGGTTTTGAAAACCGCTGGCTGTGTCAAAATGGGTCTTACAAGTGGATAGCCTGGACTGCTAGCCCTGTATGCGAGGAAGAATTGATGTATGGTGTCGGTCGCGACGTTACCGATCGCAAACAAGCCCAAGATTCGCTCCAACACAGCAATTCTATCTTGCGTTCCGTGATAGAAAGCACGCCGGATCTGATTTTTGTCAAGGATATTGAAGGCCGGTACGCGATCGCTAATTCTGCCCTAGCTCAATTTTTTGAAAAACCAGTCGAGGCCATTATAGGCAAAGACGATTCAGCATTATTTCCCCCTGAAATAGCCGCTCAAGTTATCGAAGCTGACCGCAAAGTCACCGCAGCCGGAGAATGTTTGACTTATGAAGAATATATACCAAAAAACGGGGCGGTGCGAACGTTGCTCACAGCGAAATATCCTTGGCGCGACTCTCAAGAAAATATTATCGGCATAGTTGCCATATCTCGCGACATCAGCGATCGCAAAGAAATAGAAGCCGCGCTACTAGAAAAAAACATCCTCTTGGAAAGCGTCATCGAAAGTACAGGTGACAGCATTTTTGTCAAAGATATTCAGGGCCGCCACCTATTGGTAAATTCTCAGGCTGCAGCCATTATTGGCTTGCCAAAATCGGAAATTATTGGCAAAAAAGATGCAGAATTATTTTCGCCGGAGATTGCAGATATGCTGGTGGAAAATGACCGCCGGGTGTGGCAATCTGGGATTGAGGAAACGATCGAGGAAGCAGGAAAAGATAGCGAGGGTAACATCCGAACATTTCTCTCTACCAAAAGTCCTTTGCGCGATCGACTCGGAAACATCATCGGTGTAGTCGGAGTTGCTCGCGATATTGGCGATCGCAAACAAGCAGAAAAAGCCCTGGAAGAAAGCGAGGAACGCTACCGCTGCTTAATTGCAGCCACATCCCAAATTGTTTGGGATACTCAAGCAGCAGGCGAATTTGTCACCGAACAAACAGGATGGAGTGCATTCACCGGAGCGACTTACGACGAAATTAAAGGATGGGGGTGGCTCAATCATGTCCATCCAGACGACAGAGAATATACTGCCAGGATGTGGTCTGATGCACTTGCCAACAGCACCTTATACCAAATAGAACACCGCTTGCTGCGGCACGACGGCGAGTACAGGTACATGAGCGTGCGCGGTGTGCCCCTATTGAACGCAGACGGCAGCGTTCGCCAGTGGGTGGGCATACACTCGGATATTACAGAGAGCAAAATCATAGAACAAGAAATACAGCAGCAAAAAGAATTTTTGGGCAGCATTTATGACGGCGTAGACTACAGCATTTTCGTAGTAGATGTCAGCGAAGACGGAGAATTTCGCTACGTTGGCTGGAACCTAGCAGCCGACTTACTCGGCGGCATCAGCAGCGAATTCGGGCGCGGCAAAACTCCCCAAGAGCTTTTCGATCCAATTACCGCAGGAATGTTCCGGCAGAATTTCATCGAGTGTCTGGAAAAAGGCAGCTCGATTGTCCGCGAATATCCCGCTAGTTTTGACGGTATAGAAGTCTGGTTTATGACAAATCTGACTCCCCTGCGGGATGCCTCGGGCAAAATTTATCGCATTGTCGGCAGTTCCACCGACATTACAGAACGAAAAAAAGCCGAAATCCAATTGCGCGAACAAGAAGAATTTTTAAACAGCATCTATAACGGCTCTAATCAACCTATTTTCGTAATAGATGTCGGCGCAGAAAGAGAGTTTAGCTACGCTGGCTGGAATGCTGCTGCAGAAGCGTCTACAGGTATTTTGAGTGCCGATTTCAAAGGCAAAACCCCAGAAGAAATTTTTCCCCCGCCAATAGCAGCAATTTTTCGACAAAGTTACGTAGATTGTTTGACAGCCGGCAGCTCGATTGCTTACGAAACCAGCGCCGAGTTGGAAGGCGCAGAACGCTGGTATATCGTCACTCTGACACCGCTGCGCGATGTCTCTGACAACATCTACCGCATAATTGGTAATTCGATCGACATTACGGATCGCAAACAAGCAGAAGCAGCCCTGCAAGAGAGCCAGCATTTTGTCGAGCGCATTGCTAATGCAACTCCAAATATTCTCTATGTTTACGATGATATCGAGCATCGAAATGTCTACAGCAACCGCGAACTCGCTGAAACTCTAGGCTATAGCCTCGAAGAAATTGCCACCATGGGCCGCAATCTGTTGCCGACCATTGTCCACCCTGAAGATTTAGCTCAATTTCCCGAATATTTGCAGCAATTAAAAAATACTCCCGACGACGAGGTTGTTGAATACGAATATCGGGTGCGCGACAAACAAAATAATTGGCACTGGTTCGTCAGCCGCGAAATTGTATTTAGCAGAACCGAGTCTGGAAAAATCAAGCAGCGTCTCGGTGCTGCTACGGATGTTACAGAGCGCAAACAAGCAGAACAAAGTTTAGCAGAACAATTGAAAATTTCTTTATTCACAGCAGATATTGGAATTGCTCTAACTCAAAACCAGAGTTTACCTGCAACTTTGCAAAAATGTACCGATGCAGTTGTGCGCCATTTGGATGCTGCGTTGGCTCGGATTTGGACGCTGAACGAACAGGGAGATGTCTTGGAATTGCAAGCAAGTGGGGGGATCTATACTCACATTGACGGCGCTCACAGCCGCATTGCTGTCGGTGAATTCAAGATTGGTTTAATCGCCAGAGATCGAAAACCTCACATCACTAATTCTGTGGAAACAGATCCCCTAGTCAGTGACAAAGAATGGGCCTCGCGAGAAGGAATGGTAGCTTTTGCTGGATATCCGCTAATTGTTGACAATCAGTTGCTGGGAGTAATCGTGATGTTTGCTCGCCATGAGTTGCAGGAATCAATACTAATTGCTTTAGCATCAAGTGTTGATTCGATCGCCTTGGGCATCAAGCGCAAACAAACAGAAATGGCTCTCGCCGCCCAAAAGCAAACTATGAGGACAATTATTGACAACGCTCCGATCTGGGTGTGGATGGCAAATCCTAGCGGGCGGATGTTATTAGTCAATAAAACTTTCTGCGAAGATGTGGCTGTATCCGAAGATCAATTTTTGGCAGCCTCTCACTATTCCGAAGTTTTGGGATTAGAAGCATCTGCTAACTGCATGGCATCGGACGCGCAAGCCTGGAGCCAAGATACTCCCTGTTATTCTGAAGAATTGCTCCAGTTGGCTGACGGCGAGTATCACCACTTGGAGACAATTAAAACTCAGGTAAAAGATGATTATGGCAGGGCGATCGGGTTGATAGGTTTAGGTTTGGACGTTACACAACAAAAAGAATCTCAAAGACAGTTGCAAGAGTCGGAAGCAAGATTTCGCAAATTAGCAGAGCAGGAAATATTGCTGAACCAACTAGCTAGCAATATCCGCAAATCGTTGGATTTAGATACTATTTTGGCAACAACAGTGCAGCAGATTCGCGACTTGCTACGACTCGATAGCTGCGTGTTTGTTTGGTATTCGCCCGACGCATCGCCGCCAGTTTGGGACGTGCAGTACGAAGCAAGAAATGCTGATTCTTCTTCTTCGCTTTTAGGTGTATTTCCTGTTACTGCAACAGGTTCTCAGGCGGAGCAAATTGCTAATTTGGAAATAATTCGGATCGATGATTTTGAGACTGTTACCGATCCAGTCGAGCGGGAGTTTTTCAGTTATATAGGATTCCACTCTCTGCTTAACATTCCGGTTCAAACATCTGCGGGTAAAATTGGAATGATTGGCTGCAGTTCATCTAGCGGAGTGCGGTGTTGGAGCGATGAGGAAGTGGAACTGTTACTGGCGGTGGGCAATCAATTGGCGATCGCCATTAATCAAGCGGAACTCTACACTCAAAGCGTCGATTCAGCCCGGAGCGCGCAAGAACAAACTGCCCAACTCGAAACAACTCTGTGCGAACTTAAGCTTGCTCAAACTCAACTCGTCCAAGCCGAAAAAATGTCCAGTCTCGGTCAGATGGTAGCAGGAATTGCCCACGAAATTAATAACCCAGTCAGCTTTATTTTCGGCAATCTAACCTACACTGAAGAATACACCGGAAACCTAATAAAACTGCTGCAAATGTATCGAGAAGAACACCCAGAACCTTCTCCAAATCTTCAGGAAGAAATAGAGCGGTTAGAACTGGATTTCTTGCTCGACGACTTGCCAAAAATGCTATCTTCGATGCAGGTGGGAGCAACTCGCATCCGGGATATTGTGCGGAGTTTGCGGAATTTCTCTCGTCTCGATGAAGCGGAGATGAAAGATGTTAATATTCACGAAGGCATCGACAGCACATTAATGATTTTAGAACACCGTCTGAAACCTCAGCCAGACCGCGCTGCAATTCAAGTCATTAAAGAATACGGAGAATTGCCGCTGGTGGAATGCTACGCCGGACTGTTGAATCAGGTGTTTATGAATATTATCGCTAACGCGATCGACGCTTTACAATATCCGCCCGAAAATCCGGGAATTATCCGCATTCGTACAGAGGTAGAAGGTAATTTCGCTAGGATCGTAATTGCTGATAACGGTGCAGGTATCACCGATAAAGTCAAGCAGCGGATATTCGACCCTTTCTATACTACAAAACCGATCGGTTCGGGTACGGGAATGGGTTTAGCAATTTCCCATTCAATTATTGTCGAAAAACACAAAGGTAAAATCAACTGTTTTTCGGCGAACGGGAAAGGTACTGAATTTGCGATCGAGATTCCGATTAAAAGAATAGAACAGTGAACTACCAGACGCTGACCACTTAAGTGGTACAGCGCCAGTAGGCAAATTTAGTAGTT
>NZ_JAUBTN010000008.1:65234-121197 GCF_036705055.1 Microcoleus sp. CZ3-B2
AGTAGGGTGCGTCAGTGGTCAAACCACAATTTTTTGTACTAACCTGAAGACTGACGCACCCTACAGGCTACAAACAGTTTAGTAGGGTGCGTCAGTGGTCAAACCACAATTTTTTGTACTAACCTGAAGACTGACGCACCCTACAGGCTACAAACAGATCGGAGTTATTTTACCAGGAATTTATGCGGTGGGTACTCCCCACCCTACAACTAAAATTGATACAATCTTAACAATCTCAAATCTCAAATCTCAAATCTCAAATGGCATTACCTCCAGGCAGTTTAGGTTTACCGCTAATTGGCGATACTCTCAACTTTTTGAAAGATTCTCAGTTTGCCAAAAAACGCCACCAACAGTACGGGCCAATTTTCAAAACCAGCATCTTCGGACAACCTACCGTGTTTGTGTGCGGCCCGGAGGCGAATTTATTTGTTTTAAGCCATGAAAACCAGTATTTTGTGGTAAGTTGGCCTCCCAGCACGAAAGCGCTTTTAGGGCCGCTTTCCTTGGCGCTGCAAACGGGTTCGGAACACCAAAATCGGCGCAAGCTGCTATATCAAGCATTTCAACCGCGAGCTCTGGCCGGCTACATCGGCGGGATGGAAGATATCACGGGGCGCTACTTGCAAAGGTGGACGCAAATGAGCGAGTTTGCGTGGTATCCCGAACTGAGAAATTATACTTTTGATGTTGCTTGCAAGCTGTTAGTTGGGATTGACAATGGTTCGGAAACGGCGCTAGGACATTATTTTGAAACTTGGGGTGAGGGATTATTTTCGATTCCTTTAGATGTGCCTTGGACGAAGTTTGGGAAGGCGAAAAAAGGCAGAGATTTGCTGTTAGCAGAACTAGAAAATATTATTCGAGACAGACAGGAAGCAGCCCCCGGCGGGAGTGATGCTTTGGGTTTGCTGATTTGTGCTCGCGATGATGAGGGGAATTCTCTCAGTTTGGAGGAGTTGAAAGATCAAGTGCTGCTGCTGTTGTTTGCGGGACACGAAACTCTGACTTCGGCGATCGCCTCTTTTTGTCTTCTCGTGGCTCAAAACCCCGATGTAATGGCAAAAATTCGCGCCGAACAACAGCAGTTTCCTGCAACTGAACCGCTAACTTTGGAACAACTCAAACAAATGACTTATTTAGAGCAGGTGATGCGAGAAGTGCTGCGGTTGGTGCCGCCGGTGGGAGGCGGTTTTCGCCAGGTAATTAAGGCGTGCTCGTTCGGTGGCTACGAAATTCCCAAGGGTTGGAGCGTTTTGTATGAAATTAATCAGACGCATCAGGATAGCGCAGTTTATCCCGAACCCGATCGCTTCGATCCCGATCGATTTACAGGCGATCGATCGACAAATGCGAAACCTTTCAGCTACGTACCCTTCGGCGGCGGTTTGCGGGAATGTTTGGGCAAAGAATTTGCTCGGTTAGAGATGAAATTGTTTGCGGCGAGGATGGTTCGGGAGTGCGAATGGGAGTTGTTACCGGATCAAGATTTGAATTTAATCCCAGTACCGACTCAGCACCCGCGCGACGGTTTGCGAGTGAAATTTTGGCAAACAACTATGAATCTGAAGGATTAAACCACAGAGGACGCAGAGAACGCAGAGGAAGAGAACAGAGAGATCGATAATTCTGATATTTTATCTAACAGGGTTCTCGAAGAGCGATCGCATTTTATGAATCAACATCCAAGTGCATGGGCCCCAAATACTTAGTTAAATAAGGTGAAAACACCTCATAAATCAGAGTCAGCGGCTTCCCGTGATGCCAAAACAAATAGTGTCGCCCCCAAAAAGGCCCCGATTGTTCAAAAGCAGACTCCAAAACCGCCGAATCACCGAGATAAATGCCTTGCACGTCGCGATACAATTCTGTCCGCAGCCGCGCTAAACTTGCCCAAATGGGCAAAGATTTATTATGTAAATATTCATCTACGTGACTCGCTTCCCACCAGGAAGTCGCGTAGGCGAGGCGCTGTCCCGAAGCTGTTCGCAGCCACACTTGGCGGCGGAGGCGGGGCCCGGGCACCGCGATAATTTGCTGGGGTGCGCCGTCTGCATCGTCACCCACCAAGGACATATCGATTACGTCTACTTCTGTGGGTTCCCCTGTCAGCAGTTGCAGGTGACGGGTGGGGGAACCGTCGCCCAGGAGCAGTATTTGCCATGCCGGCGCTAGCTTAGTGTGGGGTAAACCCTTCTGTACAGCGTCTTCTGCTCCTTCCCACAGGGGGTTGAGAGCGTGCCAGGTGCGGTTGTTTTTGAATGTGAATGTTGCAGTCAAGGGTATTTACAAAACTTAATTTTTTGTTTATTATAGCGCTTCTGCAATTATCCAATCAAAGTCAAAAGTCAAAAATCTACTGGCGATCGCCCGTAGGATGTCCAGTCAAATAGTTATAATAAAATTCGCGATCGCACTCCGACTCTCATAACCGGGTTTGGGACGAAAAAAACGCTTTTTAGCTACCCGTGCACAATTCCAAAATACTTTTATTCGACTGATTTTATTCAATTTTCAACTGACAATTGACAACGTATAGGGCCCGCACGCACCATCCACCGCCCCTACCAACTGACAACGTATAGGGCCCGCACGCACCATCCACCGCCCCAACTGACAACTGACAACTGACAACTGACAACTGACAACTGACTACTATATGTTACGAATAACCGAAATCAAACTTCCCTTAGATCATCCTGAAAGTGCGATCGCCGACAGCATTCTCAAAAAGCTGCAAATCCCCCCCGAAGAATTGCTCAGCTATACCATCTTCAAGCGCAGCTACGATGCTCGCAAAAAAGCAGAAATCGTCCTTGTTTATATTGTGGATGTGGAAACGACACAGGAAAAACAACATCTGCAACGCCTCAAAAAAGACCCTCATGTCACGGTAACACCAGACATGAATTATCGCTATGTAGCCGAAGCCCCCAGCAATTTGACCGTTCCCCGCCCCATTGTGATCGGTACGGGGCCCTGCGGTATCTTTGCAGGCTTGATGCTGGCACAAATGGGATTTCGCCCGATCCTTTTAGAACGCGGCAAAGCAGTGCGCGATCGCACAGTTGACACCTTTGGATTTTGGCAGAAAAAAACCGAATTCAACCCAGAATCTAACGCTCAGTTTGGCGAAGGTGGCGCAGGTACTTTTTCCGATGGTAAACTATACAGCCAAGTTAAAGATACCCAGCATTACGGGCGCAAGGTGCTGACGGAACTTGTGAATGCGGGAGCTTCACCGGAAATTTTATATATCAACAAACCGCATATTGGCACTTTTAAACTGGTAGGAATTGTCCAAAGTATGCGGGCAAAAATTGAATCGTTAGGCGGAGAAATTCGTTTTCAAACTCGTGTAGAAGATATCCATATCGAAAATGGCAAAGTGCAGGGAATTACCACCGCCAGCGGAGAATATATTGCGAGTAATTATATAGTATTGGCGGTGGGACACAGCGCCCGCGATACTTTTGAAATGTTGTTTTCGCGGGGTGTTTACATCGAGGCTAAACCTTTTTCTATTGGTTTTCGGGTGGAACATCCGCAGCAGTTAATCGATCGCTGTCGTTTTGGCGATCGCGCGGCCCACAAACTTTTGGGTGCCGCCGATTACAAACTGGTGCACCATTGCCAAAATGGCCGTTCTGTTTACAGTTTCTGTATGTGTCCCGGTGGTTTGGTAGTGGCTGCTGCGTCGGAACCGGGGCGACTTGTCACTAACGGGATGAGTCAATATTCTCGCAACGAACGCAATGCTAACAGCGGGATTGTGGTGGGTATCACGCCGGAAGATTATCCCGGTCATCCTTTGGCGGGAATTGAATTTCAGCGTCGCCTAGAAGAACGGGCATTTGAGTTAGGAGGAGGTACTTACAACGCCCCAGGGCAGCTTGTAGGAGATTTTTTAGCGAATCGCCCTTCGATCGCCCTAGGAAGCGTGCAGCCTTCTTATACGCCGGGGGTTGTGATGACTGATTTGAGCGAAAGTTTGCCGGATTTTGCGATCGCAGCCATCCGCGAAGCGCTTCCGGCTTTTGACAAACAGATCAAAGGATTTGCGATGGATGATGCGGTTTTAACTGGGGTGGAAACGCGCACTTCTTCGCCGATTCGGATTAAGCGCAGGGAAGATTATCAGAGTTTGAATACAGAAGGCCTTTATCCTGCTGGGGAAGGTGCGGGATATGCGGGTGGAATTCTGTCGGCGGGGATTGATGGGATTAAGGTGGCGGAGGCGGTTGCTTTGAGTATATTGCGATCTTCAAATCACCAAATTTGAGGCTGGATTTGAGGATTTTTAGATGATTTGAGGATAGCCGTCAACCGTCAACCGTCAACTGTCAACTCTGTTCAAACAGTAGCTAAGCGCGATCGAATTTCCGTATCGGTATACTCGGGCGTCCAGCCTTCTGTGGTGGTAAAATAGCGCACTGCTTTAATTTTCCGGGCCGCAGTCAAATAAAACCAATGTTCTGTATTCGCCGGTACGTTGATAAATTCTTCTGGCTGCACAGTGAGTTCGACTTGGCTACCGTCGGGCCGCACGAAGCCAAAAATGCCCTCGCCTGCTACGATATAACGCACTTCATCGTCAGCGTGGATGTGGCACTTGTTGAATTTCGACAGCATGGTGTCGATGTTGGGAATGTCTGGGTGCAGTACGATTAAGTCTCGCGACTGATAGCCTGCGGTTTCCTTGAGTTGCTGAAAGTAGCCGTCGAGGGCTTGCAGGATTTGTTCTTTTTGATTGTCGTCAAGAGTATCTTTCGCTAGCAATTCCAGAATTTCTGGGTTGTCGCCCGCGGGCCAGCGGTTGAGTTGAATGTTTAAAGGCGCGAGTTCGCGCGCAATATCGCTTAATTGATTGTAGGTTGTACCGTTTTCAAGTTGCAGGATAGCCATTTTTGCAGGTTCCAATTGTTGAGTAAGGCGATAAGTCGAAGGAAGAAGTCATTAGTCCAACGTCATGTTTTGCTGTCGCCTCGGAGCTTTCCGTACAACGTCATCAGTCCGATGTCCGTCGGAAGAAGACATACACAGTAAGCTTGTTAGCGATCCATATTTTACGTTTAATCAGGTGGATTTACTTACACAGGCACTTTGCAAGATGTTTGTCGATCGCCCTTGTAGCAGAAAAACAATTTTAACGCTAATTTTAGGATTTGTGGGTGTTCGCAAGTTTGGTCGATCGACTCAACACAATTTTCCAATTAATTTGTCAGTATTTAATCAGAACCCCAAAACAGTCAGGTGTCCGTCTGTACCGCCAGCGGTTCAGTATACTGATTTTATTCATGTAATTTTTGCAACAACCATGCCTACTTATACTGGAATTTCTAGCGAAGCATTTCAGCATCCCCTCGATCGCCAAGCCGAAGAAGCGTTACGCAGCGTACCTGGATTTGACTTAATTGCCAGCAAATTTGTAGAATTTATCTACGAACGACCGCAATTCGTTTACTTAATGGGAAATAGCATTCAAGTCGGGCCGCGCCAGTATGCCAGCATTTATCACATATTTCGGGAGTGTGTGCAGGATTTAGATGTTTTTCCAGAACCGGGTTTGTTTGTTTCTCAAAATCCCGCCGTTAACAGCTACGCCCTAGGAAAAAACCAGCCTTATATAGTGTTAAATACGGGTCTTTTAGACTTATTGGACGAGGCAGAAATCAAGGCAGTGCTAGCTCACGAGTTGGGACACATCAAATGTGGTCATCCAATTTTAAATCAAATGGCGATGTGGGCGATGAGCGTCGCCTCGACCATTGGCGAGATGACTTTCGGGCTGGGAAATATGGTCGGAAGCGGTTTAATTTACGCTTTTTATGAGTGGCGGCGCAAGGCGGAATTGTCAGCAGACAGGGCGGCTTTGTTAGTAACTGATGATTTGAATAGCGTGATGAAGACGATGATGAAACTTGCGGGAGTGAGCAGTAAATATGCTGACCAATGCAGTTTGCAAGAATTTATCCGCCAGTCTGATAACTATCAAGAGCTCGATCGCGACAATCTCAATCAAGTGTATAAATTTTTACTGTACAACGGCGGTCAAGGCGTGATGCTGAGTCACCCTTTCCCGGTGGAACGCCTGCGGTATTTGCGAGATTGGGCCGCTTCGGAGGAATACCGCCAAATCAAGCTGGGAAACTACAAGCGGGCTGTGGCTGAGGGTGCGGTTGATGTGAAGTCCCAAACATCTAACAGCGAGACGGAGGCTTTGCGCCGTCAGATTGAAGAATTGCAGCGGGAGATCGATCGACAAAAATCAAAGCGAAACTAAATCTAGGGCGTGCGGGCGTACCTTACCGCGATTATTCGCGCCCTCAACCACTGTTTGCGTAGGGTGTGCTTAGCAAGCACCGGTTGACGGGGTGTCCCACGGCCCATTGTGTACCGATTTACCGATTGGTACACAATGGGCACGCTACAAGAGCCTACAAGAGCCTAACTGAAAATTTACCGGATTTGGGCGAGAAAGTAGAGTAGAAGGAAGTTAAACTGCGGATATCCCATCGGGCTAGATCCAAATTATATTTGAGTGGGAGCCTCCCGATCGCGATCGCTGGCACTCGCAACTAATCTCCAATCTACAAACTGTCCTCTTTTTTCTGAAATTTGTTTCTGAGAACGTGTAGTTTAAATTTAGAGAAGCTTATAACTCAATGGAGCTAAGAAAAAAATGATTATTGATAAACCAATGAATACTCACAAACCAACTTCTAATTTTTTCGGTAATGTCGGAAAAGTGGCGATCGCCCTAACCGTGTTAGCCGCCGGTATGGCATTTACAAATCCTCCTAGAGACAAATATTTAACTTATGCTTCCGGCGTACTCCAAACCGAGTTGGAAACCACTGTGTGTAAGGACTCTCGCGTGCCTCAAGCGTTGAGCGGCGTTGCAGAGGCGTTGATCGGCAGTTGCAAAAATTTGCTAACTTCGCAACGGAGCTCGATCGAACACTTGCTCGACAATACAACGGAACGTCAGAACTTAGGCGTTGTCAGCATTTACAAAACTCAAGTGGGCCAAAAAACCTATCCAACCGTTGCAGCTTTCGGTAATTTTGTCACCCTGCCACCTAGTTCTGAAAATGCTCAAAATTAGGATTAAATTAAGTTCAATTCTCAAAACCGGGTTTTCTAGAAAACCCGGTTTTTACTTGCGTAATTATATCTAAGTATAGCCTTTTTCAGAAAGATGAGGTACTATGTGGCATAGGCCAAACCGACCAAACCGGGCATAGGGTATAGCTCACTTTTTTGATAACCGCTCTAATTTTCAATAAATTCCTAGACAGCAAGCAGGTATTTTTCATCGATCCCGCTATCAAACGCCAAATATTAAATTTTAATAAAAATCATAAATCGTGATGTCATTTTAATATAAAATGAACAGTATAAAGTTTTATTATTTACCAATAAGTATATAGCCATGCAATTAAGTAAGGGTGAAAGATTTAATATCTCTCAAGAAGCGCCGGATTTGAAAAAAATGGCGATCGCCCTCGGTTGGCAGGTGACAGAGGCAGGACAAAGCTACGAGATTGATGTCTCAGCATTTATGCTAGGTTCTGACGGTAAAATACCTAACGATAATTATTTTATATTTTACAATAACCTGCAATCCTCTGACGGTTCGGTACTGCAAACAATTCCTGACAACAACCAAGGCAAAGAAAATAAGACTATTTATGGCGTTATCTTAGAAAGAGTTAATCCTGAAATAGTCGAAATAACTTTTGTTGTCACTATTCACGAAGCACAGAAAATTAATGCAAAATTTAGCAATGTCACAAAGAGTTTTATCAAAATTTGCAATTTGGATACGGGAAGCGAACTTGCTCGGTATGAATTAGAAAATAATTTTTCCCTAGAGACTGCTGTAGAATTTGGTCGCTTGTATCGCAAAAATGGAGAGTGGAGATTTCAGGCGGTAGGAGAAGGATATCAAGCTGGATTAAAGAGTTTTGTTGACAAGTATTGTAGCTGAAATAGCAATAACATTGCTCCGATTAAGGGAGACTAGGGGCGAGCGGCTGTAACCCAAGTTAATTGAATTATATGTTAGTAAATCTTCGTAAATCTGGCTACAAAAAGCACATATTTTTAATCTAGCCTGCTATCAGACGCAAGTTAATATTAAGTCTTATTAAAAACAAAAAGTTGTGAGACCAATTTATATTAAAGTGAGCGATATCAATTTTTATCTTTTATAAATAAGCAGATGGCAATGCAATTAAGTAAGGGTGAAAGATTTAATATCTCTCAAGAAGCGCCGGATTTGAAAAAAATGGCGATCGCCCTCGGTTGGCAGTTGACAGAGGCAGGACAAAGCTACGAGATTGATGTCTCAGCATTTATGCTAGGTTCTGACGGTAAAGTGCCTAACGATAAATATTTTATATTTTACAATAATCTGCAATCCTGTGACGGTTCGCTACTGCAATCGATTCCTGCAAAAAACAACCCAAGTCAAAAAAATAAGACTATTTACGGCTTGATATTAGAAAAAGTTAATCCTGAAATTGAGGAAATAACTTTTGCTGTCACCATTCACGAAGCAGATAAAATTAAGGGAGATTTTAGTAATATCACAAATGCTTTTATCAAAATTTGCAATGTGGATACGGGAACCGAACTTGCTCGGTATAAATTAAAAGAGAATTTTTCGCGAGAAACTGCTGTAGAATTCGGGCGCTTGTACAGAAAGAATGGAGATTGGAGATTTCAGGCGGTAGGAGAAGGATATCAAGCTGGATTGCAGAGTTTTGTTGACAAGTATTGTAGCAAAAATAGCAATAACACTGCTCCAATTACTAACGAGTTGGCACCGGAAATGGCAGCCGATGATTTGCAGTTGCCGGCTTGGGAGTTGGAAGTGGAGTCAGAAGCGGCAGCTTCCGGGGAGACGGAAAGCCCGCCGCGATCGCAAATTAACCATCAAGTTAATTCCCGAAACCGCAAAATACCGCTAGCTTTAGCAGCAAGTTTAGGGGTTTTGGTGCTGGGGACTGGTGCAGTCGCGCTCACCTTTATGCGATCGGGAAATGAAACGCTGAAGCAATCAAAAATACTAACCGTTGAAACGCAGAATGCAGCGCAAGCAACCGATATCAACCTACTCAGAAGTTTCGATAAACGACTTAAAGAAACGATCGCGAATTTAGAAAAAATTCCCAACTTCCCCGGCTTGGGATATCAACAGGCGAGAATTGATTTGCTGACGTTAGGCCCGAATTTGGTTGCTGTCGAGCAAAATTTACAGGCTGCAGAAAGTCTAGAAAAAGCTCAAAAGTTGGCGCTGGAAGCTGCTGTGCTCGTGCAAAAACCGCCTCATCCAATCGAAGTTTGGCATCAGTCGCAGGGTAAATGGCAACAGGCGATCGGGCTTTTAGAAGCGATCGAATCGCGTACACCTATCTATAATTTAGCTCAAAATAAGTTATCTAATTACCGAAAAAATCTCGCTGTTATCAGTCAAAGACTGGCGATCGCTCAAAAAGCCACCAACTTCAGCAACCAAGGTTCTTTAAAAATTCAAAAGGGAGATGTTCCTGGGGCGATCGCCCATTTTACTCAAGCTTTAGGGCTGAATGCCAACATACCCCAAGCTTATCTCGGATTGGGAATTGCTAGCTCACAACAGGGAAACAAGCAGCAGGCAATTTACAATTACGATCGAGCGCTGCAATTCAATCCTAACCTGGCAGAAGCTTATTTTGGTCGAGGTCAAGCATACTATGAATTGGGAAATAACCAACAGGCGATCGGGAATTACGAACAAGCTATTCGCGTCAATCCTGATTATGGTTTGGCTTATTTGGAACGAGGCGCTATTCGCTGTATGCTGGGAACAAAATCGCAAGCCGTCGCAGATTTCGATCGAGCGGGCGAACTTTTTTCTAAGCAGGGAGACGGCAAGAATTACCAATTAGCAAAAAGCATGATTAATGAGTGTCAAGAACCGACTGCACCGGCTGTAATCTGCGATTATCGAAGGAATATCGACTCCTTGGGCCGACGCTGCGGTGGATCTGTTAATGTTCCGATTATAATTAGAAGAAAATCTGCGATCGCTCCTTCCAACTCTAACTCGACTCAGATTGACAGCAATAGCAGCAAGCCCAAAATCTCGCCAATAGATTCTGATAGCAGCAGCACCAGAACTCGCAGCAGGAGAAGAAGTAAAAGGTAAACATCTGTTGCATTAGTTAATATAGCAACCGCCAAGACGGTTAGGACGTTGTTAATAGCTAAAACGATTTATTTTATTGCTTCTTCCTTCTTCCCTCTTCCTGATGACGTTGGACGTTCGATGGGGAGGACAGCACTAATGACTAATGACTAATGACTAATGACTTCTTCCCTCTTCCTTCTTCCTTCTTCCTTATTCCGACGGACATCGGACTTACATCCGTTACATCCGTTACATAATCCGCTGCCGAACTTCCTTCTTCCTTCTTCCTTCTTCCTTCTTATATAGATGACAAAATGTGCTGGTAAGCATCGATGGTTTGTCGGGCGAGATTTTCCCAGTTATAATACTTTTTAGCATACTCCATGCCATTCAATCCCCTGCGCTGCCGTTCCTGTGGGTTCAGAAGTGCTGATTTAATTGAATTGGCGATCGCCCCTACATCCAAAGGAGCAACCCAGCCCGCCTCTGCTTGCTCGATGTCTTCGGAAATCTGTACGCGATCGGAAATAGCCACAGGTACACCAGCAGCCATCGCTTCTGCAACAGCAATGCCAAAGTTTTCGTAATAAGAAGGTAACACAAATAAGTCAGCCTTTCTCAACAGTGCAACTTTGGCATCACCGCTAACAAAACCCGTGATTGTGGTAAACTTTCCTAAACTTAAATTTTGTATTTGTTGTTTAATTCTTGTTTCATAATCTGCATCTTGGGGATTGGAACCTGCTAAAATAAAATTAAACTTTATGCCATCCGCTAAAATATTTTCTAGAGCAGGAATCAGCAAATCTAATCCTTTTTTGGGTTCGATTCGCGACATAAATAATACGACTGGTACTTGAATACTTCGCAATAAATCAGAATAAAAAGCTGCTTTCACCCCCAAGGGAATCACCAAATCTTGTGGAAAACATTTTTGTGAAATAGCAATATTATTTGCATTATTTGGTAACACAAAATCTTGTGACATAGCTATCTCACTTGGCCCGGTCAAACCAAATCTTTCTGAGATTGTCGCTTCTCGCTTGCTAGTGAAGTGAATCGCAGCAGCACCTGCTAAATTAGGACGTTCTAAAAGTGCAGCATAAATCTGTTTTAAGCACTTTTTTTTCTCCAAATCTGCCGGATCGAGCATACCACAGGGACGAATAATATACGGTAACTGGCGATTTCTAGCAATTCTAGCAGCAAAAGTAGTTACTGGCGAGAACAAAGCGTGAATGTGAGCGAGGTCAAATTGCCTTAAATTTTGATTGAACCACTGCAATAACGAGAGTGAAAACTTATATCTGCGGAAGGGATAACAGCGGAAATAAATAATCTGATAACCGTTTTGTTTGATTGGTTGATTTAACGGCACATCTAAGGGAGATTGACCGATATCTCCATTAGAATCTGTGGTGATAATTGTGACATCAACGCCTTGGGAAGCTAGGGCGGCAGAAAGTTCCAATACCATGTGACTCGGGCCGCCGTAGACGAGGGAAATTGAGGGAATAATTTGGATAATTCGCATGGAGGATCGTTTTTTAAATCAATATACCAACCTCTCCAATGACAAATTTAATTATCTGGAAAAGGCTGACCATGTAGCTGTTGAGCTTCCTCTCTCTTTGTTGCTTTTATCTGGGTATTGTGAGATATTTGCTTGGAAAATTCATACATTTCACTGGCTTTGGCTTCAGTGGCTTTGACAATTTCAAGAATTTCTAGGAGTAGGCTTTCATCGGGTAATTTTTTCATGGCAATGCCTCTAATTTTTCAATTACTTGTTCGATCATAATTTTAACTTCTGGAGCCATATGTAGCAAGGCTGCTAAATAATCTCCGGCTTTTTGAACATCTTCGTCGGGAACACCAGTCAGCAATATATTGCTCACAATGTTCTCTGCTTGTAAGCGAGTACCTGCTACGCAGAATTGAAAATTACTGATCGAAGAAAAGTATTGCATCAGTATTTCATTTTCAGGAAACAGAGACATTGCTGTTCTAAGTGCAAAAAGTCCCTGGGTTGCTTGGCGCTCGGTATCGTTCAGTACCTGGTAGAGTTCGTTAACCAAAGGTCGTATGTCGGAAGGAATAGACATTTACCACAGTTTTTATTTGACAATCATATTATACTGCTAATTAGAAGTCATTAGTCATTAGTCATTAGTCATTAGTTATTTGTTATTTGTTATTTGTTATTGGTAACAACTGGCAACTGACAACTGACAACTGACAACTGCTTTCCGTACAACGTCCAACGTCCAACGTCCAACGTCCAGCGTCCAACGTCATAAGTGCTGTCGCCTTCGAGCTTTCCGTACAACGTCATCAGGAAGAAGGCTTGAGTTATCGTTGCTATAGCAGGAATAATACATATACATCTAGCTTCAGCGCGACTGGATCTGTATTTTACGTTTAATTAGGTGGATTTGCTTAAAAGTTACGATCGCTAGGAAAATTCTTTGTAAAAATCTAATAACTGTTCAGCTAAGGCTTTATTTGTATAATGGCTCATCGCTCTATGATAACCCCGATCGCCCAAATCAGCAGCAAACTTCCGCCGCTCCATCAATTGCTGCAAACAATCTCGCAAAATCCCCGCATTTCCCTCCGGGAAGACTAACCCTGCAGATCCGATGACGTGGGGAATTTCCCCGCAATCGGAACCAATAACGGGAATTTTACAAGCCATCGCTTCAATTAAAACATGGCCGAATTGTTCTTTCCAACCCACAGTAGTTAAAGTTTTGAATTTATAGCTCGTTTGCGATGGCAATACCAAACAGTTCATTAAGTTAATATAGGGGGGGATTCTTTCGTGAGAAACGCTTTCTACCCAGATTATGCGATCGCTGATTCCCCATTCTCTAGATTTTTTTGCGAGATACGCCTGCAATTTTCCTTGTCCTACTAACAGCCACTTCCAAGAGCTTTTTTTCAACCCTGCCAAGGCTTCAGCCAAAGTCAACAATCCTTTTTCTTCGACAAATCGCCCTACAAATCCTACCACAAAATCGGTCGGTTCAATGCCTAATTCTTTGGATAAATCAGCGTTTTTACCAGTCGGTAGAAATAAAGTTTCATCTACTCCGAGTTGCGGCATTACTTTCACCGCACCTTGATAGCCTCGATCGCGCAAAATTTTCGCTCCGTCTAGGTTCCCTGCAATAATTCCGTCGGTGTGATTGAGATTGTAATTTTCTAATAATGAAACGGGCCAGTTTAATTTATACGGCAGATTCCACCAGGTAAATAATATATTTTTTGCTTGCAATTTTAGCAATTTATTTAGTAAAATTAGCTGAGCGCAGGCTAGGGACTTTGAACCTTGTTCGACTTGGATAATCTGCGGTCTAAATTCTTGTAATATTTTAATTAAATCTGGGCCAAATGTTAGTAATCCTTGATTGTTTTGGCTGTAATTGGAGAGGGGAACTACTTTAAATGAACCTTGTTGACAGAATCCGGTTTTAATGATTTTATTTTGTAGGCCTCCAGGTTTCCAGAGTCGCGGCACTATAACTGTTACTTGAATATCGGGTTCTAGGTTGGCTAATATTTTGAATTTTTCGCGATTAATCTCAACTATATATGTGTGACTGGCGACCAGAATTCTCATTTATTGGGAATGGGGAATGGAGAATGGGGAATGGGGAATTGGGAATAATAATTACAGTCACGGACATAGAAACCGGGTTTTTTACGAAAATACTGCATTTGGGCCTTTCATACTGGTGAAAAACCCGGTTTCTGGGTTCCCATGCGTAAGTCATAAATTATTTAGCGTTAATGTTATCTTGATGGGTGTAAATTTGTCCGTCGTTCCAGAGGGACTGAATTAATGTCTTGATGGCGCTAATCAAGCCGAGGAGATAAAAAGTAAGTCTCAGGAATATTTTAAGAGGCGATCGGCTTTTATGGCAAGGCGGATTTCCCAAAACTTGGCAGTCAAAGAGTTTGGCGAAAAATTGCAGGCATTGAAAGGCTGTTAAATTTTTCAATCCCATGAGGAAGTGGTTGTGATAAAATGTGATTTGATATTCGATCGATCGCGTACTGACATCGTGACATCCGCCGCTCTCCTCCCCCAAGTGAACTAAACAGGCATCGGGATCGTACCAAATTTTCATGTTAGTCGATCGCAATCTCAAACAAAAATCCGACTCCTCTCGCACAGCACTCCCCGCAAACCGCTCATCAAAAGTCAAACCCCACTCAGCAAAAATCCGCCTGCGAAACGACATATTGCAGCCTCTAGCCGAGAGCACCTGCTGCGGTTGTACCGTATGCACCAAATCGATAAAATACCAAGCAACGGCTGCATCCATCGCTTCTGGAGGCAAATATTCGATCGCCAAACCGCTGATAGAATTATCCAGTTTCATTCTGTCAAAAACCCTGCCCGCCACACATCCCACATCAGGTTTTTCTAAATAATTGCCAGCGTGAGCCGCCAAAAAACCATCTGGCAATTGTACATCATCATCAATAAATAAAATAACTTCTCCAACAGCGCGCCGCACTCCATAATTTCGAGCACCTGGTAAACTCGCCCAATCTACCCGAAACCACCTAATTTTTCCCGCATTTGCCAATTCGTTCAAATAAACTTGAGTTTCCAATTCATGGGTGCGAGTTTGATCGATTACCAGCACTTCAAAATTATCGTAATTTTGCCGGATAGCGTCAGCCAGTGTCTCTCGCAAAGGTTGCTCGCGATTGTAGGTAGGTATCACAACAGAAATCATCATGGCACTTGCCGCCAAAATATTCAATTTGAAACTTGAGATTTGAGATTTGAAGAAGAAGGAAGAAGGAAGAAGGAATATCAAAGCAGGATCAGAAATTAGTTTTAAACCAAGAGACTGAATCTCTATAATTTTCCCTCTTCCCTCGGACCTCTTCCCTCGGACCTCTTCCCTCGGACTGATGATGTTGTACGGAAAGCTCGGAGGCGACAGCACTTATGACGTTGGACGCTGGACGTTGGACGTTGGACGTTGTACGGAAAGCAGTTGTCAGTTGTCAGTTGTCAGTTGCCAGTTGTTACCAATAACAAATAACTAATGACTAATGACTAATGACTAATGACTAATGACTAATGACTAATGACTAATGACTAATGACTAATGACTAATGACTTCAGATCAAAGAGACTGGTATTTCTGAACTGCCAACACCAAATTATCAGTCCAGAAATTAGCCAATTCGGCGCTGGCAGCTTCTACCATAACTCGAATCAGGGGTTCGGTGCCAGAAGCGCGAACCAAAATTCGTCCCTGTTCTCCCATTGCAGTTTTAGCACGGGCGATCGCCCCTTGCAAAATTTCGCACTCGTGCCATTTTAGGCGTTTTTCCCGATCGTCCACCCGCACATTTACTAGCAACTGCGGATAAGTTTGGAAACTGCCGCTGACCAATTGCGCTAAAGATTCCCCGGATTGGCGCACCAGCGAAGCTATGTGCAAAGCTGTCAGCAAACCATCGCCACTAATACCAAAATGCGGACAAAGAATGTGTCCCGACTGTTCGCCGCCCAACATCGCACCGGTGCGCTGCATTTCAGCGTGAACGTGCTGATCTCCCACGTTCGTTCTAGTTAGTTTTCCTCCTAATTTTTCCCAAGCTCGCTCGAAGCCGAGGTTAGCCATTACAGTAGAAATAATTAAATTGGACGGTAACTGTTCGGAGGCGCGCAACTGTCGGCCCCACAGATAAAGAATGTAATCGCCGTCAATCGATCGACCTTTGTTGTCAACACCCAAAACTCGATCGGCATCGCCATCAAAAGCAAATCCCACATCGGCATTGTGTTCCAAAACCGCCGCTTGCAAACTTTCGAGATGAGTAGAACCGCAGTTAACATTAATGCGAGATCCATCAGGAGAGTCGTGCAAACAGATAACATCCGCCCCCATTTTCTCAAATACCGCCGGTGCCAAACCAGCCGCCGCCCCCCAAGCCAAATCCAAAACCACCCGCATTCCCGACAAATTCATCTCTTGCAGCGAATCAGAGAGAGAAGCAGCATAATCTTTCACCAACTCCTGGCGGTGGTAGTGGTGTCCCAAAGCAAAACTAGCAACCGGAACCTTAGCCCCCCGGATTCCCGCTTCGATTTGTTCCTGCAACTGTTGCGACAGCTTAGAGCCGTTTGAGCCAAAAAACTTAATCCCGTTATCTTCAGGGGGATTGTGAGAAGCCGAAATCATCACACCGCCGACAGACTCCGAAATGCTTGCCAGATAAGCAACGCAGGGAGTCGGACACAAGCCCAAATTCCACACTTCCAAACCGGCCGCTGTCAAACCCGCAGACAGCGCCATTGCCAGCATATCGCTAGAATTCCTGCTGTCTTGCCCCAAAATCACAGGGCCCTGGTTGGGGGCATTTTGGCGGAGAACTTGCCCCGCCCAGAAGCCAACTTGCAGCGCTAGGGATGCAGTCAGCAATTCTCCCACTTTCCCTCGAATGCCGTCTGTGCCGAAGAGTTTTGTATTTGGCAGCGGGGCGCTATCTCCCAGCAGAATCGTATCGCGTTTGACTGGGCTTGCTGAATTAACAGCCGGAAACTCGCTGCCGCGATGGCGCGAAGGTGTCTGAACCATATTCACTCCTTTAGGAATATTCACACTCACACTTTGCAGTTCATGTTACAACTGAAAGTCTTTATTTTCAGCGTAAACTCGATTTATTTCGGGGATTTATCAGGTAACGTACCCTGTCAACCTACGCACAAAGTTTAACTTTTCGGGAAAAATTTGTATCGGACTCAAGGGCTAAATTTTACGCTCTGCAGGCGCTTGCAGGATGGTTGAGACCGCTATTCGGGACGATCGCACTGCGCGATCGTTCGGATCTGGGCGGGATTTGATATTATGATGCTGATGCCGTTTGAGCTAGTCAGCCACTGCGGGCATAGAAAGTTAATGCTGTATTGCCGTAGATTTTTTGGCGGCAAATTTCTAGACCGGGAATCGGTTGTGTCGATCGCTCGGGGCTGTGTTCGATCGCAATTTCGCCATCAGGTGCTAGCATTTCTTGGCTGGCGAGCTTGTTTAACAGAGGTTCGTACAAGTCGCTGGCGTAGGGCGGATCGAAGTAAACGCGATCGAACTGCTGTCCTCCCAGCGCCCCCAATTTTGCCATCGCGTTTCCCCGCAGGATTTGGAATGTTTGGGAAGAGCCTGCTACTTTCTCCCAATTTTCATGAATAATCGCACAAGCTTTCGCCGACTGTTCGATGCCAGTAACACTAGCCGCCCCCCGACACAAAGCTTCTGCGCCCATCGAGCCGCTGCCGGTACAAATGTCAAGCCATCTGCAACCTGCGATCGTCCCCTGCCAAATATTAAACAAAGCTTCTCTGACTCGCGAAGGCGTAGGACGAGTGGCCAGTCCCGGCAGAGTTTTGATTTGGCGGTTGCCGCAGATTCTCAAGCTCATTTAACACCCAATTTGTCACAGTATTTTATAATTAATTTGATTCCCCAAACTAAGTTTGAATGCAAGGCTGCATCTCCGACTTAGCAGCATTTCTTTGAGTGCTTTGGCGAGTTCGCCCCGGCCCAAAATATCTGCATAAATTGGGGAATATCTCCCGAAAGCATTAAGAGTGCCAGCGTCTCGATCGCTAGCTGTACAATACTCGCGATCGCCCGAAACCGAGTCTGCGATCGATCGCAGACTCGGGGATGCCCTATAATATCAAATCCCGTAGCATCGGAATTATATAGTGCCGTCGCGCTGGCGATCGACTTCGCCAGCGCGACCTCACTATCAATGATTTAAATATGTGATTTCGATGCTACCTGAAACGATATAAAAGCTGGCTTAATCCTCCCTGACCGTCGGTAATTATAAAGGACGATCGCCATTTTGTCTGTCAAATATCATACATTTGGCAGATGCTCCTGTCGCTCAACCTAATGATGTATCCAACTAAAAAATAAAATAATGGCTGGAAAAAAGCTAATGTCCCATCTCAAATTTGCTGAAACTCGCTCTAATCAAGGGTTTGTTGAAGTGATAAAGATCTCTTGAGAGAGGGGATAATATCGACTATCGCTTGGCAAACAGCCAGCTTACTGTTATACTTCTGTCAAGCCAGCAGGGAATGTCTGAAAAATCGAAGCAAATTGGGATAGACAAGCCCGATGTTGAAACATACTTCGAGGATAAGGCCTGCAGCTGGCATCCAAAAAACGATCGAATAGTTGATAAAAAAAATAGAATCGTTAAGTTGGAGCAAAAATATGATGTTACATGGAATCAATCAGTAAATATGAGAATTGGCGCAACGTATCTGGGCAATAATCGCTGTGAATTTACGCTATGGGCACCCTTGTTACAAGATGTAGCAGTCCAAATCACAGCACCCGAACCACAACTCATTCCCCTGCAAAAAAAACGGAGAGGATATTGGCAAGTCACAGCAGAAGGAATATCTCCCGGTACGCTTTATACCTATCAACTCGATGGAAAGACGACCCTACCAGATCCAGCATCCTATAGTCAACCCCAAGGCGTTCACAACCCATCAGAAGTAGTTGACCAAAGCGCATTTGTTTGGAACGATGCCGACTGGCAAGGGATTGCTCTGGCAGACTATATTATGTACGAGGTACACGTAGGCGCGTTTACCGAAGAAGGAACATTCGAGGCAATGATTGACCGTCTCGATGACTTGAAAGAATTGGGAGTTAACGCGATCGAGATTATGCCCGTGGCGCAGTTTCCGGGCGATCGCAATTGGGGCTACGATGGCGTATATCCCTTCGCCGTTCAATCCTCCTACGGCGGCGTTAACGGCTTGAAAACCCTAGTCGATGCTTGCCACCAAAAAGGCTTAGCCGTTGTCCTAGATGTCGTCTACAATCACCTAGGCCCCGAAGGCAACTATACCTCGAATTTTGCCCCCTACTTTACCGATAAATATCGTACCCCTTGGGGAAACGCCCTCAACTTTGATGATGCTGGTAGCTATGGCGTTCGCAATTTCTTTATCGAAAATGCCCTCTACTGGTTTCGGGATTGTCACATTGATGCGCTGAGGTTAGATGCCATTCACGCGATTTACGACTTCTCCGCCAAGCACTTTTTAGCCGAGTTAGCCGAAAAAACCGGAGAATTGTCCCAACAGCAAGGGCGATCGTTTTACTTAATTGCTGAAAGCGACCTCAACGACGTTCGGATTATCAATCCTCCCAGCAAAGGTGGCTACGATATCAATGCCCAATGGTGCGATGATTTTCACCACTGTTTGCACAGCCTCATTACCAAGGAAGACCGAGGTTATTACCAAGATTTTCGCGAGTTCAGAACCTTAGTGAAAGTCTTGCAAGAAGGATTTGCTTATGCAGGAGAATATTCGGAATTTCGGCAGCGCTACCACGGCAGTCCGGCGGGCAATTTCGACCCAGATCAATTCGTCGTTTGTTGCCAAAATCATGACCAAGTGGGCAACAGAATGTTAGGCGAACGGCTAGCACATTTGGTCTCGTTTGAAGCACTAAAATTGGCAGCAGCTACGGTATTGCTTTCTCCTTACATTCCTTTATTATTTATGGGGGAAGAGTACGGTGAAGAAGCACCATTTCTGTATTTTGTCAGCCACGGCGATCCAGATTTAGTTGAGTCGGTGCGCCAGGGAAGAAAGGCCGAGTTCAAAGAATTTCACCACACAGGAGAACCGCCGGACGTACAAGACAAGACAACATTTTTGCAATCAAAGCTTAACTGGAAAAAACGGCGCGAAGGCAAGCATAAAGTGTTGTTAGAGTTGTATCGAACTCTGATTAAACTTCGCCAAGAAATTCCTGCCTTGAAGTGTCGCGATCGCCAAAGCATTGATATTAACAGTTTTGACGGTGAAAAAATCATTACCCTCATCAGAAGCGTTGACGACAGTGAAGTCTTAGCAATCTTTAATTTCAGCGATACCACACAAAAAACTAAACTTGTACTACCAGAAGGAAACTGGCAAAAAGTCTTAGACTCATCCGACCCTCAGTGGATGGGGGACGGTTCGACTTTGCCCGAAAAACTTACAGGCCAAGCCGAGGTCAGCCTTCGGCATCAAAGCTTTATTCTATATCAAGTTGAATAGTTTTCTCCTAAAAAGTCTGTAAACAGCAGGCATCTTGCCTACCATTGATATCATGTTCGATCGATCGCAATCAGCAAGGATCGCGCGTGCGGACGACCGTCCGCCCAAAAGCGGTTTTTGTGATGGTAATCGATCGTCCAGGATAGGAAAGGCTTTTTGCTACAAGTCTAATGATTGATTGTTCAACTTAAATAAAATTACCACTCTAGGTTCTATGGATTTAAAACTTTGGCCCGGTAAACCCTATCCCTTGGGTTCAACATGGGACGGTAAAGGCACTAATTTTGCCCTATTTTCCGAAAATGCCACAGCAGTCGAATTGTGCTTGTTCGACGAAAAAGGGTGGGAAACCCGAGTCCCGCTGACTGAAGTCTACAACTTCATTTGGCACTGCTACATTCCCGGCATCAAACCCGGTCAATTGTACGGGTTTCGCGTCCGCGGCCCCTACGAACCCTCAGCCGGACATCGGTTCAACCCCGCCAAACTGCTGATCGACCCCTACGCAAAAGCCATCGCCGGAGATGTGGATCACGGACGGGAACTCTTCGGCTATGACTGGGACGACGAAGCCGAAGACTTATCCTACAGCGCATTAGACGATTCTCATTTAATCCCCAAAGCCGTTGTCATCGATGAATCCTTCGACTGGGAAGGCGACACTCACCCACAACTGGCTTGGCACAAAACCATCATCTACGAGATGCACGTCAAAGGCTTTACTCAACTGCATCCCGACATTCCCGAACCCTTGCGGGGAACCTACGCCGGACTCGCCCATCCCGCCGCCATCGACCACCTGAAATCCTTGGGGATTACCGCCGTCGAACTCCTCCCCGTCCACCACTTCATCGGCTGTCCCGGATTTCTGGATGCCAAGGGACTGCGGAACTACTGGGGCTACGACTCGATTAACTATTTCGCACCTTACTCCAGCTACAGCGCCAGCGGCGACACCGGCGAACAGGTGAATGAATTTAAGGAAATGGTCAAAGCCCTGCACGCTGCGGGCATTGAGGTGATTCTCGATGTGGTCTACAACCACACCGGAGAGGGCAACCACATGGGCCCGACCATCTCGTTTCGAGGCATCGATAACGCCGTTTACTACCGCCTCGTGAAAGAGAATCCCCGCTACTACATGGATTACAGCGGCTGCGGCAACTCCCTCAACGTCTTCCATCCCCAAGTATTGAAGCTGATTATGGACAGCTTGCGGTATTGGGTGTTGGAGATGCACGTCGATGGGTTCCGCTTCGATTTGGCGACGGTTTTAGCGCGGGAAACCGATCGCGTCGATACTTTTGCTGCCTTTTTCGATATCATCCACCAAGACCCAGTTTTGTGCGATGTCAAGTTAATCGCCGAACCTTGGGACATCGGCGAAGGCGGCTATCAAGTCGGAAAATTCCCCTTGCTGTGGTCGGAGTGGAACGGTCGCTACCGCGATACCATGCGCGACTTTTGGCGGGGAACCGATGAAACTCTCTCTCAGTTTGCCTACAGCTTTACCGGAAGTTCCGATTTGTACGAAAGTAACGGACGGCGACCCCACGCCAGCATCAACTTTATCACTGCCCACGACGGGTTTACCCTGCACGATTTGGTCAGCTACAACCAAAAACACAACGAAGCTAACGGTGAAGACAGTCGCGACGGGGAAAACCACAATCAGTCTTGGAACTGCACGATGGTGGAATTCCCATATACTGAAGCGCTAGGAGAGGGAGAATATCCACCTCCGCCAGACCCCTGTGCTGGGGACGGGGAAACTGAGGATCCCGAAGTGCAGGCGTTGCGAGAACGCCAAAAGCGGAATTTTTTAACTTCGTTACTGCTGTCCCAAGGGGTGCCGATGCTGGTGGCGGGAGACGAAATGGGGCGAAGTCAAGGAGGCAATAACAACGCTTACTGTCAGGACAATGAAATCTCGTGGGTGGATTGGGGATTGCAGTTCAAAAACGCCGATCAACTCGAATTTACCCGCGAGTTAACCCGCTTGCGGCGCGAACATCCGGTATTCCGCCGGCGTAAGTGGTTCCAAGGGCGCGCCATTCACGGTTCTCAAGTTAGCGATATTGCTTGGTTTAACCCCGATGGCGGGGAAATGACTGACGAACAGTGGCAAGTGGGATATGCTAAGGCGATCGGCATTTTCCTCAACGGCGAACAACTTGCTACGCCAAATGCTCGCGGCGAACGGATTGTTGATGATAGTTTTCTGTTGTTTTTCAATGCTTATTGGGAGACGCTCGATTTTGTGATTCCCCCTCGCTTTCAAAGTTTGCAGTGGATTGCTGTGCTTGACACTGCTGAACCGAAATTTGTGGAATCTCAAGGGCGAATTTATGCAAAGGGAAAAGCTGTTCCGGTGACGGCGCGATCTGTGGTGATTTTAAAGTGTCTCAAATAAAATTGGCGATCGATCGCTAAACAGTAATAGCTGATTTATTAAAAACCCAGTTTCTTGAAGAAATCGGGTTTTTAATTGACTCTAAGTGGCTACTTTTGCTCTCACTTGACTCACAAAATTTGATAGCATTTGTAATCCCGTGCTTGAAGACTTTTCCGGGTGAAATTGTACGGCCATCAGATTGTCTTTAGCTATGGCAGCCGTCACCGTCTGACTTCCGTGCGTCACCACTGCAGCTTTGACTGTTGAGTCCACCGGATCGACATAATAGGAATGCACTAAATAAACCCAAGGTTGAGATGAAAGATTTTGCCACAGCGGCAAATTTGGCTGAGTGAATTCTAATTGATTCCATCCCATGTGCGGAATGGTTAACCCCGGTTCCGATCGAAATCGGCGCACTTTTCCGGCAATAATTCCCAATCCTGGTTCTGTACCTTCTTCGGAACTGTCAAACAGCATTTGCAAGCCCAAACAAATGCCTAAAAAAGGCTTTCCAGAGGCGATCGCATTTGTTATCGGTTCTATCAAATTGCGCGATCGCAAATTCTGCATTGCCGGGTCAAAGGAACCAACTCCCGGCAAAACCACCGCATCAGCCTGCTCGATTTCTACAGGAGAATCCGTAATTTTTGGCACTGCACCCACATTTTCCAAGCCTTTACAGACCGAGTGCAGATTGCCCATGTCATAGTCTACTACTGCGATGACAGACATTGACTTACTTGCCTTATATGATCAATTTTTAGTATTATTGCACAAAACGTCAGTAGTCAGTAGTCAGTAGTCATTAGTCAGTAGTCATTAGTCAGTAGTCATTAGTCAGTAGTCAGTAGTCAGTAGTCAGTAGTCAGTAGTCAGTAGTCAGTAGTCAGTAGTCATTAGTCATTAGTCAGTAGTCAGTAGTCAGTAGTCAGTAGTCATTAGTCATTAGTCATTAGTTAACAGTTAACAGCCAACAGTCAACAGTTAACAGCCAACAGTTAACAGCCAACAGTTAACAGCCAACAGTCAACAGCCAACAGCCAACAGTCTGATGAATTTTCAATTCCTGATTCCCATATTCGAGAGTCGTAGGGACTGGTTCATCAGTATCTCTGCTGTAAAACCAGAGGATTTTTGACACTCGCCCCTACCCAGCGACAAGGTTTTCTGCACGTCAATTTACGAGAGATTATATGAATACCAAAATCCTGCTAACTTCATTCGACACTTGGCGATCGCATCAGCAATCAAATTCTTCTGACGATTTATTAGCTAACATTTCCCAAATTCAATCTTTGCCTGATTCTCTGACTTTTTTGAGAAAACTACCCGTAGATTCCCAGCTAGCAGCGAATTTGGCGATCGCCCAAATCAACCAACTCCAACCAGACATAATTATCTGCTGTGGCATGGCAGAAAGCAGGGAAAAATTAACCGTGGAATCCTGCGCTTGCTGTGATGCGGATATTTTGAAAACAACAGTTAATCTTGAACAGCTAGTCGCAGATTTAGCCGTCACAGAAATCAGTCACGAAGCCGGGAAATATGTTTGCGAAGACCTCTATTATGCGGTTTTAAAGCATATTTATGATTCTCAAATATCCACTCAATGTATTTTTGTCCACGTCCCGATTTTAACTCCCGACAACACCGACAAGATTGTTGTCGATTTTTTATCTATTGTGAATCGCTTAACAATGAACTATAGTATTTCTCAGAAAGATGAGGCGCTGTCGGGCCTAGGGCCTAGGGCCTAGGGCATACCTCACAACGCGATCGAGCCGCTATATCTAGCAACTAACAACCAACAACTAACAACCAACAACTAACAACCAACAACTAACAACCAACAACCAACAACCAACAACCAACAACTAACAACTAACAACTAACAACTAACAACTAACAACTGACAACTGACAATTGCCAATTGCCAATTGCCAATTGCTAAGTTTTTAGCCGCCGTAATTCCAACCAGTGCTTTCTAACAGCAACGGATCGCCTTCTCGGTGAACGCCGGCGGCCACCACTTCTCCGACATACACCGTGTGATCGCCATGTTTTACAGCGCCGACAACATTGCACTCAATGTAACCCAGAGAGTCGGAGATAATCGGACAACCAGTTTCTGCCCCGGCATAAAATTCTACATCCTCAAATTTATTGCCAACGCGGCGCTGTGGCTTGAAGAATTTCTGGGCTAACTCTTTTTGTCCTGCTTCTAGGAAACTCAACGCAAAGACTCCGCTGGCTTCAATCATGGCGTGGGATTTTGAGTCTTGCTTGACGCAGTTAACGACTAAGGGAGGGGTAAAGGAAGATTGCATCACCCAGCTAGCGGTGAAACCGTTGAGTTCCTCTCCCTCTTTGACGCCGCAAATGTACAATCCGTGGGGGATTTTCCGCAAGATGGTCTTTTTAGCTTGTTCGTCTAGCACGGGCTTACCTGTCGATCGATAATTCTACACAGGCCAGTTTACCAAGTTGCGCCCACAAACCCAACTGTCTTAAGGGCGATCGGGCTACACCGATATTGTTCAGATTGCCTGTCTGGCTGTTTTCGATCGCAAATATGCTGCTTCGGGCCACCTTTATTTTGTTAGAATTAAATTAAGGTATTTGTATTTTTTGACAACCAAGTATATACGAATATTTTTAGCGGCGGGTGGGAATTTTTTGGTTCAATGGAGAACAATTGTTGTTTTTGTGCTGGTATTTGGTATTTTTGCATGTAGCATGAAAGCTAAATCCCGTGAGGGATTGCAGGAAGAAATGGCTTTGAGCGAGCTCTAGTTGCGAAGGTAAGAAACTCAAAACTTGCTCGCTCAAAACTCTTATGCTACCCCGTGCTTCTTAAACCAATTTTGCAGCTTTTGCCAAGCATCCTTGGCATCTTTTTCTCGGTAAGTGGGGCGATAGTCGGCATTAAAACCGTGCGGCGCATCTGCATAAACTACGATTTCGGAACCGCTGCTGCCGGTTTTGAGCAGTTGCTGCATTTTTTCGACTGTATCCAGGGGAATTGAGTCATCTTTGCCACCGTAAAGACCCAATACGGGCACTGTCAAAGTTGCTGCAAGGTCGATCGGATGTTTGGGAGTTAAAGCCGTTGAAGATCCAACCAAACGCCCGTACCAAGCAACTCCTGCTTTGACTTTTGGGTTGTGGGCCGCGTACATCCAAACAATTCGGCCTCCCCAGCAAAATCCTGTAATTCCCAACTTATTAATATTGCCTTTTCCTGACTTTTGTGCCCACTCTACGGTAGCATCTAAATCGGACATAACTTGAGCATCGGGAACTTTCGAGACAACTTTACTAATAATTTCTTGAATGTCGGTGATTTTAGAAACATCGCCTTGACGGGAAAACATTTCTGGGGCGATCGCCAAATAGCCTAATTTGGCAAAACGGCGGCAAATATCTTGAATGTATGCGTGAACTCCGAAGATTTCTTGAATTACTAAAATTACTGGAAAATCGCTTCCAGTAGCGGGCATTGCTCTGTAGGCTGGAATGAACTCGTCTTTCACGGGGATTTTCACTTCACCTGCTATTAAACCAGTTTTATCTGTGGTAATAGTTGCCGCAGCAATCGGATGAACTGCTAAGGCAAATCCGGCGGTTAATGCGGTGACAGTCATAAATTCTCTGCGAGTTAAATCTTTCATGGGTAATGGGGAATTGGGAATTGGGAATTGGGAATTGGGAATTGGGAATTGGGAATTGGGAATTGGGAATTGGGAATTGGGAATGGGGAATTGGGAATTGGGAATTGGGAATTGGGAATTGGGAATTGGGAATTGGGAATTGTCAACCACTAATGACTAATGACTAATGACTAATGACTAATGACTAATGACTAATGACTAATGACTGCTGACTAATGACTAATGACTAATGACTAATGACTAATGACTACTGACGAAACAGCCGATCGTGCTCTGGATGGTACAAGCGCGATCGCCCTTGGGCCTCTTTTCCCAAAGCCGGACTAATTACATACATGGTCGTTCTAAACAAATTATGTTCGCGGGTAGCAAGCGCCATTTTGTCAAGGGGAACTAGGACAATTTTTTCATCCGGCCAGCCCAAGCGATAACAAATCGCCACTGGTAAATCCGATGGGTAATGTTCCATCAATTTAGATTGAGCTTGTTCGACATGGCGGGCGCTCAAATACAGACATAAACTCGCTTGATGGGCCGCTAAACTCGCCAATTCTTCGCGTGTTGGTACTTCAGTGCGGCCGGTAATTCGGGTCAAAATAATTGTCTGTACAATTCCGGGAACTGTCAACTCAATTTTAAGTTTCGCGGCGGCTAATTGGAAAGCGCTAATTCCTGGGATTACCTCAAAAGCAATTCCCGCCTCGGCCAAAGCTTGCATTTGTTCGCCGACAGCGCCGTAGAGACAGGGATCGCCGGAATGGAGGCGGACGAGGCTTTTCCCGGCGCGCACTCGCTCCACCATCAAAGGTACAATCTCTTCGAGAGTCTTATCCGCAGTTTGGATAATTTCAGCATCTGCGCGCACTCCCTGCAAAATTTGCTCTGGAACTAGGGAATCAGCAAATAATATCACATCGGCGACAGCCAGTAATTTTTGAGCCTTAACAGTCAACAAATCCGGGTCTCCCGGGCCTGCACCTACAATGTACACCCCTGAAAGGGGGTCTTCAATCTCTGTCAAACTCATGGCTGCTAAAAAATTTGCTAAATTTACCGACGCTTCCGGATGCACCGATTTTGGTTGGAAGTAAGGGATGGTAGATGCACCCTGGTTTTGAGCCCTAGAGACTAACCTCTCTGGGGTTTTTTATCGATCGCCCGGGGATTTGCGATCGATATTTGCCCGATCGCTATTGGGGGAGACAACATCGGGTAAAGGTCGATCGAGCAAATAAAGCCAAGCCAACCCGCCCAAACCTAACACAATCCCAGTCAAACTTACCATCTGTGCAGCCCTGAGTGGCCCGAACATCAAACTATCAGTTCGCAACCCTTCAATCCAGACTCTACCGGAACTGTAAGCTGCCAGGTAAACCAAAAACAAAGCACCTGTTTTCAACCTAATTTTTCCTTGCAAATCGCGGAAGAACAAAGTCAGCAGCAACCCAAATACTGTCAAATTCCACAGAGATTCGTAGAGAAATGTGGGGTGGAAGTATTCAAAATTAGCGTAGCCGATCGGGCGGCTGTTTGGCGGAATATAAAGTTTCCAAGGTAAATCCGTAGGGCCGCCAAAAGCTTCGGAATTAAAGAAATTTCCCCAGCGTCCGATCGCCTGACCGAGAATTACCGAAGGCGCGATTAAATCTGCCAATTGCCAAAAAGAAACTCGCTGGATTTTCGCAAAAATTAAAGCTGCGATCGTGCCGCCCAAAATCGCCCCGTGAATAGCAATTCCGCCTTTCCAAATCGCTATAATATCTTCAGGTCTTTGGGCATATTGCGGCCACTCAAAAGCCACGTAATAAATTCGAGCGCAGGGAATAGCGCCCAGAACCAGCCAAATTGCTAAATCGCCCAGCAATTCTGGGTTGACGCGGCGCTTTTCGGCCAAATATTGGGACAAACTGACCCCTATTAAGACGGCAGAAGCTATCAACAGCCCGTACCAACGGATAGCTAGGGGGCCTAGTTGAAAGATTATCGGGCCTGGGGATGTAAATTGAAACGCTAAGGGCAGCGCAAGAATATTTAGCACCATAAAAGTTGCATTAATTGTGATGGAAAGCAGTCAGATTGCATACCCTAAAATAAACTCTGGAGTTTATTTTAGGGGGCTGCGGTCATTTACACGCAATTTTTGGGGGATTTGGCCAAAAATTAACTGGATTCTTGATTGTGCAGATTTCTGTCTGGAGTTTTCTTTGTGAGTCCACAATAACAGCCCCCTAACCCCCTTTTTTAAAGGGGGGAACCGGATTATTCTTAAAGTCCCCCTTCTTAAGGGATTTAGAGGGATCGAGACTTCACATTTTTGAGGATTAACGGCAGTTTTGGTCGAGAAGTTTTACTATGGAGGGTGGCTTAAAATTTTCTGATGACCTATGCCTTCTACTTCCGTTTCTCAGGTGTACTCTTCTGGTAATTCCAAGGGTGCGAATCAGTCTCGCAAGACTGCTGCTTTGTCTGTTGAGTCTGGTAAAATTCCGCCGTTGTTGGGCGCGAGTTTGGCTGAGTTAACGGAGTGGGTGCAGCAAAACGGGCAACCCGCTTATCGCGGGAAGCAGTTGTACCAGTGGATTTATGAGAGAGGCGCGCGATCGCTCTCTGAGATTTCTGTATTCTCTAAACAGTGGCGCGAGACTGTTGCGAAAATTCCGATCGGGCGATCGACTATTCACTATCGATCGGTCGCACCAGACTCTACGGTAAAGTATCTTCTAAAATTAGCAGACGGTCAAATCATTGAAACAGTCGGCATTCCCACCGAAAAACGGCTGACAGTGTGCGTCTCAGCCCAAGTTGGCTGCGCGATGGGCTGCGACTTTTGCGCTACGGGAAAAGGCGGTTTCAAGCGCAATTTAGAAGTAAACGAAATCGTCGATCAAGTCTTGACAGTACAGCAAGATTTCGGCCGCCGAGTCAGCCACATCGTATTTATGGGAATGGGCGAACCCCTGCTGAATTTCGATAACGTTGTAGCTGCTGTCAAGTGTTTGAATAAAGACGTAGGAATTGGACAGCGCAATATCACCGTTTCCACAGTCGGAATCCGCAATCGCATCACCCAACTAGCCGAACATCAACTGCAAATTACCCTCGCCGTCAGCCTCCACGCTTCCAATCAAAGATTGCGCGAAGAGTTAATTCCTAGCGCCCGCCCTTATCCTTTGGGTGAGTTAGTGGCAGAATGTCGGGAATATGTGCGATCGACTGGACGCAGATTAAGCTTTGAATACGTGCTCTTAGCAAACGTAAATGATTTACCAGAACACGCAGCCGAGTTAGCAAATCAGTTGCGCGGTTTTCAGTGTCACGTCAATTTGATTCCTTACAATCCGATTCAAGAAGCTGAATATCAGCGTCCGACTCCAAATCGAATCAACAATTTTGTTGCGGTTTTGAAGGAGAAGAAAATTGCTGTTAGCGTGCGGTATTCTCGCGGCTTAGAAGCAGATGCAGCCTGCGGACAATTGCGGGCATCTGAGGTTTAAATCTTATGAGTTATGAGTTATGAATTGTGAAAAAAACATATTCACCATTCATAATTCATATTTGCCAAGGGTTAAATGCTAATCGGACGACAATTAAATCTATAATTTAACGCTGGGCATATGAAACATGACCAAATAGAATATGATTTAAAAAACGAGCCTAGCCTTAAACTTTTAAGAACTGACAACGCACCTTTAATTATCAGTTTTTTGTATCACCAGTTCAAGTCTCTAAATCGGATTACCGTTTCCCAATCAGAACTGGTAGAAAAACTTGAAAATTATTTGGAGAAGCTGTGCGAAGATCAACCGGAACTATATCGTGGGAAAGCACAGACTTACCTGGACACTTGGTGCAACAGCGATCATCAGTTCTTGAAGAGATATTATCAGACGAAGGATGATGATCCGGTTTTTGAACTTACACCGGGTACTAATCGGGCGATTGGTTGGCTGGAAGATTTGAAGAGGAGAGAGTTTATTGGCACTGAATCACAGTTTTTAGAGATATTTTCACTTCTCAAAGAAATTGTAACCAAAAGTACAGAAGATCCAGCAGCGCGTTTAGACGAATTAGAAAAACAAAAAGCAGCCATTCAGAAAGAAATCGACACAATCAAACAAACTGGTGAGGTTGAACGCTACAGCGAAGCTAAGCTCAAAGAGTGGTTTCTAAAAGCTAATGATGTGGCCCGCCGACTCCTTGCTGATTTTGGAGATGTCGAGCAAAATTTTAAAGAAATCACGGACAAAGTGAAAAAGGCACAGCTAAAAGAGGAGGGGGGAAAGGGGTTAGTTGTGGCACTGGTAATCGATGCGGATGAAGAAATTAGGAAATCCGATCAGGGGCGCAGCTTCTATGCCTTCCGAGATTTCCTGACAGATCCTTCTAAACAGGAAGAATTGGAACAACTGATTAATGGGGTATATGGCTTGCCAGAACTTCAAGATTTGGGTAAAAAAAATCCCATACTCCGAAGAATTAAACGTAGTCTAATTCAAGCTAGCGACAAAATTATTAAATCTAATTATCGTCTTGCCGAACAGTTGCGAAAAATGCTGACCGAGCAGCATATCGCCGAGAACAAACGAGTAATTGAACTGATTAAACTGATTAAAAAATTAGCCCTTGCGGCGAGCGATAATCCTCCAAAAAATGAGGACTTTATTTGGATAGAAGGCGACCCGGAAGTGCAACTGGTGATGGAAAGACCGTTGGGTAAACCAACAGAAGAGCGGAGTTTTAAAAGCTACAATTTGAGCGACGCAACTGTGGATCTACCGAGGGAACAAATTGATGCTTTGCGAAATTCTTGTTATGTGGATGAGGAAGTATTGAAGCGGCAGATTGCAGCAACATTGGAGGGCAAAGATTGGGTAACGCTAGCTGAAGTAATTGAGAAGTATCCGGTGGAAAAGGGTTTGTCTGAAGTAGTTGCTTATTTGGCGATCGCCTCTCAAGACACAAAACACGCGATCGATGACTCAGTGAGCGATCGCATTACGGCAAGTTCCTTTGACAAGCAGAACATCCTGCACCTGACACTCCCACAAGTTATTTTTAAAAGATAAACACAGCAAATTCATGATGACAAACGAGATTATCGCATCCTACGCACCAGCAATCATCAAATTACTACAGGGTATCCTGTATGAAGATGAAGATAAGGAGGATTGGTGTGAGCTATTGAAGAATGAAAAAAACGTCAGAGAATACTTCGGAAAAATTGGGCTGAGACTTTATTTAGATGAAGCGGAAGGATATGCTTTTTTACAGCAGCCAGATGGTGACGATGGCGACGAGGAAGCAAAGAAACTGCCCAGGCTGGTTAAGAGACTTCCCCTGAGTTACGAAGTTACGGTACTATGTGTTTTATTACGCGAGAAGTTGCTAGAGTTTAATAACAGCACCTCTACCTCTGATTCGGCTCGCTGCATTGTGTCTAAACATCACATTCACGATTTGATGCGTCCGTTTTTTCCAGAGCAAAGTGATGACCCAAAGCTTTTGAAAAAATTTGACGAATCGATCAATCGAGTTGTCAAGTTGCACTTTTTGAAAGAGTTAAAGAATACAGAAGGCGAATCCTATGAAATTCGCCGCATCCTCAAAGCTAAAATTCCCGCTGAAACATTGACGGATATCAAAAAAGGGTTAGAAGCTTATGACAAATCTAATGCTTGAATTTTTGAGTGACAATTCCAAAGCTGGATACCGCTTGCATCGGCTGGAAGTATTAAACTGGGGAACTTTTAAGCAGGGTACGATCGCACCGTGCGGTCAAACTTCCTTGCTCACGGGGGCAAATGGTTCCGGTAAATCGACTTTGGTTGACGCACTGCTGACACTATTAGTGCCGAATGGAAAGCGGAATTATAACTTGGCTTCAGGTTCAGGAAAGCGAGAACGAGACGAAAAGACGTATGTACTCGGAGCCTACAGCACAATTAAAACTGAAGATGACTACAAATCTAAACCGCAGTACCTGCGTACCAAAGATGATTATTCAGTTTTACTCGCTTATTTCTATAACGAAGGATACAAACAGAAAGTCACCCTGGCTCAGGTTTTATATGTAAAAGAGGGAGTTGAAAAGTTGTTTCTGGTTGCTGCTGGCGAACTGAGCATCGCCGAACACTTCAATAACTTTCAAAGTTTACCACAGTTAAAAAAGCAGTTGGCATCTTTCCAGAAAGTAAAAATAGAACCATTTGACACATTTGTTGACTATAGCAAACGATTTCGTAAAATTTTTGGTGTGGAATCGGAAAAAGCTTTCGATTTATTCAATCAGACTGTTAGTATCAAAGAAATTGGCAAATTAAATGACTTTGTGCGCGGTCATATGCTGGAAAAAACTTATGTTGAGAATCCCATAAAAGAGCTGATTGAGTATTATGAAAATTTAACCTCTTCCCATGAAGCAATGCAGAAAGCCAAGAACCAGCTAGAGGTTTTAAAACCGCTAATGGCTGAGTCTGAAAGTTACGAAAATGTCAAGGAGAAGCTGAATCACTTAAATAAAGTATTCCCAATTATTCCCGCCTACTTCGCTCAGCATAAAATAGGTTTATTGGAAAAAGCAATTGCCGAAAAACAACAAGAACAGAGTCAACTTAGCCGTGATTTATCAAAAAAACGCCTAGATTTAGAAGGCTTACGACAGAAAAAGCAAGACTTGACAGCCGCCATTGAAAATGATGAAACAGGACGGAAAATCAAAGAATTAGAACAGGAAATTAAGTTTTTAGACAGTCAGATAGCTAATCATCGACAAGCAGCCGAAAAATACGATAAAATTGTTGAAGGTATAGGATTTCCAACTTACAGTGACCTGGATACATTTAATAGTTCTATAATCCAAGCAAGGGAAACTCAAAAAGGTGTTGATGTTCAACTGGAAGAATTAACAGCCCAACGCGATGACAAAAAAACTTATGCTAAGCAAGTTAAAGATAGTTGGACTGAGTTAAACCAAGAACTGCAATCTTTAAGACAGCGAAAAAATCAGATTCCTGCTGACAATTTGCGAATCAGAGAAAAGATATTAAAATATTTGGGAATTGCTGAGGAGGAAATTCCTTTTGTGGGCGAACTGCTGAAGGTAAAGGATGGAGAACGCCAAAAATGGGAAGGGGCGATCGAAAAACTGCTGCACAACTTTGGACTGCAACTCTTAGTTCCTGAAAAATACTACCATCAATTCACTCGATATGTCGATCACACTAATCTGCGAGGCCGCGTCGTTTATCAGAAAGTTGACAATAAAAATTTAGATTTGGTCTCCAAAAACTTAGATGATAATTCTTTGTTTTACAAACTGGAGATTAAATCTGATACTAAATATAATGTTTGGCTGGCTAATGAATTATCACAATATTATGGTAACTACCTCTGTTGTCAAGATTTAGAGCTGCTTGAGCAGCAGAATTATGCTCTTACAATAAATGGCTTGATTAAGAAGGGGAATAGACATGAAAAAGACGATCGCCATTCCAGCAATGAGAACAAAAGAAGATATATTTTGGGGTGGGACAATTCTAAGAGAATAAAGGATTGTGAAGCTGAATTGAATGAGCGTAAAGCAGAGCTTAGTCGAGTAGAAAAAGCTATACAGGATATTGAAACACAACAAAAAGAGCGCAACAGGCACAAGAATCTGCTAGAAAAGTTATTGGAATTCAATGATTTTTCTGCGATCGACTGGAAACCGGACGCGAGCAAAAAGCAAACTCTAGTGGAGCAAAAGCAGGAGTTAGAGGAGAATTGCGATCGTTTAGAGGAGTTGAAGAGAAAACTAGCTGATGTCAGCACCCACATTCAGAACAACGAAGCAGCTAAAAGTGTCGCCGAAAGAAATATTGGTATTCTCGATCGCGATATCGAGCATTACCAAAAACAGAGCGTTGAATGCGAAAAACGCTCAAGTTTATCGACATCCCAAGAGATGCAGACTTATACTCCTGATATTGAAGAGAGTTTCAGCAATCAAATTCCGAGCCTCGATAACATTGATACTTGGGAAACTAGAGTAAAGGAGTCTTACCAGGGTCGAATAAGCGACGCAAACAACAAGTTGAATTCTCTGCGAAACAGCATTGAAAAAAAGATGATGAGTTACAAGGGGGGCTATCCCGCAGAAACTGCAAATGTTGACGCATCAGTAGAATTTATCCCTGAGTTCAAGGGAATGCTAGAAAAAATAGAACGAGATGATTTACCCACACAGGAACAAAGGTTTAAAAAACTGCTTGATGAGAAAATTAATAGCGCTATTTATAATTTTAAAGATACTTTAGAAGAATGGGAAAGTGACATTAAAGACAATATTTACGATCTCAATCAATCCTTAAAAATGATTGAATATACACCCTTTACTTATATACAAGTCCAATGCGAACCCAACGGAGAAAACCAAATTAAGGAATTTAAAAATCTCTTAAAAAAAGGTTTGTGCTATGCTGATGTAGGGGTTGAGCGAACTTCGGAAGCTGACGAAGCTAGCTTTAAAAAAATTAAAGAGCTGATCGATCGCCTCCAGTCAGATGAGAAGTGGACAGCAAGAGTCACCGATGTGCGTAATTGGCTCAATTTCTCAGTCAGCGTCAAGAATAAAACCGACGACACTGAGAAAGAATATCACTCCGACTCCTCTGGAAAATCCGGCGGGCAAAAGGCTAAATTAGCTTACACTATTCTAGCGTCAGCTATTGCCTACCAATTTGGATTAGTACAGGATAAAACTAAATCTGAATCATTTCGTCTCGTGGTGATTGATGAAGCTTTTAGCAAGTCAGATGAAGCAAATGCAAGGTATGCAATGAACTTATTTAAACAATTAAATCTTCAGCTTCTGGTAGTTACGCCCAAGGACAAAATCCCAGTTGTTGAGCATTATGTAGGAGCTGCTTACTATGTTGAAAACAGTATAGAAGAGAACGACTCCAAGGTTTATAATATGTCCCTAGACAAACAGCCTCTTGGACAAATTGCTTCAAATTAACCGTGTCTGTTGATGATTACCCCCGAAGAAATCCGAAAAAAAGCCGAGCGACTCTATATTCCCTTCCTGCAATCCTTGCTCCTGGGAGAACCTTTTTTCCCGCGAGATTTTGCCGCAGGTCGCACAATTCCCGACGACTTCCAGAAGCTAAGAGATGCTGTTGAGCAACTTAAGAAAGGCTCAAAACATTGTGTTGGGTACGGGTATCAACTTGAGTCGATACGGCGGAAAACTCGCTTTGATATGCAGTCGTTACCATCCAGAATTATATTTGAAGCCGAGACAGATTATCTCAAATTCCTGAATAAGGAATCCGAAGTGGCGGATTTTAAACAAGCTGTAGCAAGGATGAGAAATGAATTCCCTGAATTGAAGATATGGCTTAGTCAAAATCCTAAAAAAGTAATCAAGCACTTAGGAAAATGGGATAATTTATTGCGTGTCTGCTTGTATTTCCAGAAGAATCCGAAACCTCATCTTTATATTCGCGAACTACCGATAAATGTTCACACTAAGTTCATAGAACAAAATCAAGGTATTCTGAATGAGTTGCTGTCAGCTATCCTGCCTGACGATGCTATTAATCCAGAAGGAAATGATTTTGAAAAGCGATTTGGTTTGCGATATGCTGAGCCATCGGTAACTATCAGAGCTTTGGATCAAAACCTACAGGTGAAGCATGGCATTAGCACCTCGGAGATGAGCATACTCATTTCTGATTTTGAACGTCGCAAGCTTCAAGGATACCGCTTTATTATTACTGAAAATCTGATGAATTTTCGCAACTTACCTGATTTAAGCAACAGCTTTGCACTGTGGGGAAAGGGATTTAATGTAGCTATTTTAAAAGATGTTGAGTGGCTAAATGATTGCCAAATAATTTACTGGGGTGATTTGGATGCCCAAGGGTTCCAGATTCTTTCGCAATTAAGGTCTTATTTTTCTGAAATAAATTCTGTTATGATGGATCGAGAAACTTTCGACACATTTCAGGAATATGCTGTGCCGGGAACATTGTGCAAGGTTGCTAACTTACCTTACCTGAAACCTAAAGAGCATGATTTATTTGTTTATTTATCGAAGCAAACAATTCGTTTAGAACAGGAAAAGATACCGAAAGATTTTGTAATTGGCAGGTTGATTAATTTGGTCGATCGATAATATCGTTTCCGATGGCATCGGAATCATATATTTGGATGATATTGCGTGGGAGCGGGACGATCGCACTACATAATTCCGATGCTACCGGAGATGATATAAGTTCACACAAAAGAAACAGATATCTACAAGCGTTTAACCAGTATCCACCGCAACTCCAACGGCGGCGTTTCTTGCACCGGAAATAAATCGCGCCCGCTGGCCCAACTCACAAACCAAGGTGTCGGCGGCCACGCAGAATCCGGCAAATGTTTTTGTTCGTATTCAATCACCGATTCATCAGAAATAATTGCTAACGGCAAACCCTCGATTGCTGCTTGCAATTCTTGCTTTGTGATGAGATAAGACCAACACAATTCAGACATTTGTTTGGCCATCTCGTCGGGTTCGTAGCCATCTACTGCTAAGAAAGCACTGAATAAGATAAACCCGCCACTTAAAACAGCATCGGACATTTTGCCGAGGAATAAGCGGACTTGTTCGGGGTAGCGGAAGTGGGAGAGAACTTCGGTAGCAATGGCTAATTTGTACCGATAGGTTTTCATCCTCAATAAAGGGTCTAAAACGTCGCCTTGGGTGACATTGATCGGCAAGTTTTCGGCGGTGGCTGCTGCTGATAGTTTCTCGGAAAATATCGGTGTTAGCTCGATCGCATCCACGGCATGACCTAACCTTGCTAAAGGCAAACTATTGCGCCCTGGGCCGGCACCGACATCTAAAATAGGTGCTTTACTTGGTTCTCCTAATTCGGTAGCAATGGCGATGACTTTGGCATCGGGATGGCTACCAAATAAAGGTTCGGGGCGAATATCCGGCCAGCTATGATATTTCTCGGCCATTGATTCGATTTGAATCTTGGTATTCAGAGTAATGCCGTCGGCTAAACCGGTTTGGGAATTGGCGGGAAAGTATGAAACTATTAGATTAGCGTGGGGAGAATTTTTGAATCCTTCTGCTAAGGCGTTGGCGATTAATATTCGCAAGTTTTCGGATTGGGCAGCATCAAGGTTTTGCCCGAGGATGATTAAGAAGTCTGAGAGTAATTTTAGATAGTCGTCTAGCATCGATGGCAAGCAAGGCAGATAAAATTCTCCCTTGATGCCGATGTTTTTTTTGAGCCTGTCTTTCAGTATTAATTGCAAGCGATTGCAGTCGGTCAGCGGCGGCCTTATTTCGGGCGAGTCGCTGACTGGTAATTCCGGGACAGATGCGGAACTGGTGAGGTTTTTAGTCACAATGTTTTTGATGGGATTCGGCAATAAGGGCGATCGCCCCTACCATAATCTTGTGTTCTTGTACCTGAATCCTGGCGTGCAGCGTTTCTGCCGTATCGTCAGGTAATACAGGCACTGCAGCCTGCATTAAAATCGGCCCGCTATCTACCTCCAAACGGGCGATATGCACCGTACATCCGGTGATTTTAACCTTGGCTGCGAGTGCTTGTTCGACAGCGCGAATTCCTGTGAAACTCGGCAGCAAACTGGGGTGAATGTTAATAACTTTGTCGGGAAAAGCATCGAGCAAAACTTTGGTGACGATACGCATCCAACCCGCCATCACTACCCATTCTACATCATGAGCTTGAAAAGTTTTAACAATTTTTGTATCTAATTCTTCGCGGCTTTTGCAATCGCGGTGATTGAGCAAAATCGAAGGAATGCCGTATTTTTCGGCTCGCGTTGCGGCTTTGGCTTCGGGGTTGTTGTAAATTAATACTGGAATTTGAACATTAAGTTCTTGGTTTTGGATGGCTTGGGCAATTACCTCGAAGTTGCTGCCGCTTCCTGATGCTAGAATTCCTATTTTTAATGGCTTACTAATAGAAGCATTTTTTTCGACTTGGGCGGCAGGAATTGGGGGAACAATCAAACAATCTATAGAGTTGGTATTTGGTGCGATCATAAAATTTTTATGGTTATATTAAAGAAGAATTAAGTGGGCATCTCAAGTTTGCTTTGTCATTATTTATCGGAATTATAGGTCTAGGTGGAGGTATAGTAGAAGGCTGATTTGTTTCGCAAATAAATCCGATGCTAGTTTGAGCATCATTGTAATCTTTGTCTTTAACTAAAAAAACTGCACCTGTATAACTTCTAAATTGAAGCTTTTTAGCTTGAACAGTCATAATTACACCTTCGGTTAAACCACTTTCCGGTAAAATTTGATAGCGATAATTTTCTGTATCTAATCTCATTCCTAGGCCCAGTTCCTCAAGGGTTCTAGCAAATTTGGTATTTTCGGCGTAAAAAGTTTGTTGTGCCATAATCGCATACCTAATAAATTCTTCACCTTCATACACTCGTCGCGGATTTTCTATTTCTAATAGATTAAATCTTTCGATTTTTGTATTTCGCGGTAAAGCTGTAACTGTAGAAACTTTTTCGAGAAAAATTGCCCCAGCCGTAAAAGTATTTGGTCTGGGTTCTCCTGGCTTTAAACCCATGAGTTCTACACGCAGTTGACCGCGATTGTTGAATTCAAAAATTGTCCGCAAAGTTTTATCGCTGCTAACTAAATCGATTTGCATGGGTTGGAAGAGCGAGTTAATTTGGTAGCTAAATTGATAGGCGCTAGGATTAGGGAAAGGATAGCCCTTGAGTATAAATAATTTGCCTTCAGGTGTGATAATTACTGTTAAAGGAGTGGGTGATAAATATTTCAGTTGCCACTGTCCTACCAATTTTTCGGCTACAGTTTGGGCTGGGGGATTTGCTTGAGAGATAATTGCCGATCGCAAAGTTGGTCGTTGGGCGATCGCACTCGTACCTACTCTGCTCCAATGTAACAGGCAACAGGCACAAATCAGCAATCTGGAAATATTTAACTTTTTTATGCTCATAAATACTAAAGCCCAATCGTTAAAATAATTGTACCACCTGTAACGGTTGCTAATCTTGCCGACTGGCAAAAAACTCTTCCCTGAGAATCGAATAAATTTTCAGATCCCAATATCTGCCTTTCACAAATAGCTGTTGCCGCAAAATTCCTTCCAATTGCATCCCCACCTTTTCCATCACCCTCGCCGAAGCAATATTGTTAACTTCACATCGAGCCATAATTCGATTCAGCAACATCTCCCGAAAGCCGAATTCAATAACCGCATTGACAGCCTCGCTCATGTATCCTTCCCCCCAATATCTCCCAGAAAGTGCGTAGCCTATTTCGGCGCGGCTGTGGTTCATGCTCCACTCCACAAATCCGCAAGTTCCGATAAATTTATCATCGACTTTGTGGACAATTCCCCAATCTACAAGCTCTCGTTTTTTGTACATTTTCATCAGTGATTTGATGAAATATTTAGTATCTTCGAGCGAGTTGTGAGTTGACCACATTGTATATTCTGAGACTTCGGAATGGGAAGCATATTCAAACATATCGCTGGCATCGTTTAAAGTAATTTTTCTCAGCAATAGTCTCTCGGTTTCTATAGTAGGTAAGTTAGATAATATATCGAGAAAATTCATTGTTACCTTGACCTAGATTGTGATACCATTTAAAACTAAAAGCTACAATTTACAAGCCAATGGTTCCGATTAAATTTGGGCGTTTTAACTGGTTGGACAATGAGTCGATCGCAGCTTGGACTTTTCTGGCCCCGGCTTTGCTGTTTCTGGGTACTTTTTTGATTGGGCCGATCGCCTATTTATTTTACCTCAGCTTTACCAGCGGCAGCTTTACCCAGTCGGGAGTGCGTTTAATTGGTTTGAACAACTACTTGCGTCTAATCACTAACCCGGATTTTTGGCAAGTTATCCAAAACACGATCTATTTTACTACCGCCACAGTCATTCCCAGTTTAGTGATTCCATTGGGTTTAGCAGTGCTGCTAAATCGCTCCTTTGCTTGGCGGGGCGCTCTCCGCACCGCTTATTTTATCCCTTCGATTACCTCTTTAGTTGCCGTTGGCTTGGGTTGGCGGTGGTTATTTCAAACCGAAGGCCCGGTGAATGATATGTTAATGGCGATCGGCTTAAATCCTATTCCTTGGTTGAGTAGCACAGTTTGGGCAATGCCAGTAATAATTCTACTCAGTGTTTGGAAACAATTAGGCTTTAATATGGTAGTATTTTTAGCAGGATTGCAAGCAATTCCCATAAATCGTTACGAAGCGGCAGAATTGGACGGAGCTAACGCTTGGCAACAATTTTGGCACATCACTTTACCAGGCTTGCGACCGACTTTAATATTTGCTACGGTGACAACAGCTATTTTTACCCTGCGGAGTTTCGAGCAAGTTTACGTCATCACCGGCGGCGGCCCTTTGAACTCTACTAATTTGCTAGTTTATTATATTTACGAGCAAGCTTTTTCGCAATTCGATTTTGGCTATGCAGCGGCTGCGGCAACTTTCCTGATGGCTGTAGCTTTGATATTAGTTTATGTGCAACTAAAAGTTTGGAGCGAAGATGCTTGATACCAATTTAAAAAAGTCTTGCTACAATCCTCAATCTTATACCAATTATTAAAAGGGAACCGTAGGGACACGGCATTGCCGTGTCCTACTCCCCGCGCCGGACACGGCATTGCCGTGTCCCTACAGATGCTCGCTTTTGAGAATTGGTATTATGCGTAGTTTGACGCGAGGGAATTATAGCGGTAAGGTGCGTACTTCCCACCCTAAATATACAGGTTTTGCATAAGGACGGAATGAACTAGATTCGCAATTACCAATTCCCCATTTTATATTCCATGTGCTCTGCGGTTTTTTCAGCTTGTGCTGTGCCCAAAAGCTTACCGACAACGTGCAAAGACATATCAATTCCCGCAGCAATTCCCCCAGAAGTGATGATTTTGCCGTTATCTACAAAGCGCTGATTTTCAAGAATAGTTGTGTTGGGAGCTAATTCTCTCAATAAATCTAACGCCCGATGGTGTGTAGTTGCTGCCAATCCTTCCAATAAGCCAGCTTTTGCTAACAGCAGCGAACCCGTACAAACAGAAAGCACTAATTCTGCTGTTTGCGAACAATCTTTGATCCAGTTAATAACTGCTGAATTATCGATCAACTTTCTCGTACCTTTTCCCCCAGGGACAATTAAAATATCCGGTGGCGGACAATTGGAAATGGTGCAGTCGGGATTTACGCTCAAACCGTTGCGGGCGTTGACAGCACCGGGATGTTGGGCTACGGTAGAGACTGCAAAAGGTCGCGAATCTTTATTTGATTCTGAATTTAATTCTGCTGTCACCGAAAACACTTCAAAAGGGCCTGCAAAGTCCAGCACCTCGACATCATCAAACATTAAAATAGCTACGTTTTTAGGTGGCATAAAACATACTTCTGATAGAGACGTAAAATCTCGGCGATTTGTTATCCTATAAACGGACTCATATCAAATCCGGTAGCATCGGAATGATTCAGATATATATTCTCGGACTCTGTGTACTCTGCGTTCTCTGTGGTTCAATCATTCCGATGCAAGCGGAAATGGTATAATTTCAATTATTAAAGCTATGCCGAAAAATATTCGACACCGCGCCATAAAAATCTTTCTTTTGTGTCTTATTTGCTTTTTAGCAATTACTGTTAGACCAATTTCTACGCCCGCTCAATCTACGACTCAACTAGAGTTTCGGATTACTCAATTAGAAGGTCAAATTGCTGAACTCAGGGCACAAATCTACAGCTTGCAGTCTCAAGGTTCTGGAGTGAGTCGGTCTCAGTCTCCGAACCGGCCTGGTTCGAGCCGGACAAATTCTAGGATGCTTTCGGGAGATCCGATGTTTGACAATTTAGCAACTTTGGCAATTGAAACTAAGCAGGATGTGCTCAAAATTAAAGAGCGGTTGTCTAAGTTAGAAGCATCGAGAAATCGCTAGTCATTGGTCATTAGTCATTGGTCATTGGTCATTGGTCATTAGTCATTGGTCATTGGTCAGAAGGAAGAGGGAAGAGAGAAGACGCAAGAAGGACGAGGAAGAATGATCGGGAAGAATGACGAGGGAAATAGTCAGAAGGAAAAGCGAAGTAGTAAAAAGGAAAAAGTCTCCCCTTTCCCACTCTCCCCCTCTTCCCCTCTCCCACTCTCCCACTCCCCCACTCTCCCCGTCTCCGACTTTGAGCTACCCAAAAGCAGGGTCTGCTAAAATTCAGGCGGCAGAACTATTCAATGATATGGAAATAATAGGCTGCAACCAAGAAATTGATACCTAACAGCAACAGAAACCACGCTGCGCGAAAGGTGTAAGGGAATTTGCCCGTTTTCATCACGGAGTCGGATTTTAATTGGTTCTTTGCTATCTCTGCCATGATTCAAGCTCCTAATTCATAAGTCACTGTATTCACAAATAGCAGAGAGCGTGGCATATTTGCACAATCTAAGAGTGTTATTTTTTGTAACTAGGAGTTTATACCGAGTTAAATTGAGATTGATTTCAATCGATCGCTCCTGCGTGGTAGGAACTGCGGACGAGAGGCCCCGATCGCACGCGCTCAAACCCCATCTCTCGGGCGATCGACCCAAAACGGTCAAATTCGGCCGGAGTCCAGTATTTACGCACTGGGAGGTGTTCTAGAGATGGTCTCATGTATTGACCGAGGGTGAGCCGATCGCACTTGGCATCCCGCAAATCGGCCATCGCTTCGACAATCTCGGCGGAGGTTTCCCCGTGGCCCAACATCAAACCGGATTTGGTGGGAATAGTTGGGTCAAATTCCTTGACAATACGGAGAACGCCGATCGAGCGCTCGTACTTAGCCCCCCTCCGCACCGGCCCTTGCAAGCGTCGCACCGTCTCAATATTGTGGTTGTAACAAGCCGGTTTTGCCTCCACCACCGTCCGAATCCGCTCTCGCTGCAACTCATCGAGGTCGGAATTCTCCCCGTCGGGGACACCGCCCCTACCGATTCCTCCCCAGAAATCTGGCGTCAGTACCTCAACTTCAGTATCGGGGTTTAAGAGGCGGATTTGGGCGATCGTCCTTGCAAACCAACCCGCACCCCCATCCGGCAAATCGTCCCTCGCCACCGAAGTCAGCACCGCATAACGCAAACCCAACAATTGCACAGCCTCGGCTACCTTTTGCGGTTCCTCCGGGTCTAGGGGCATCGGAGAATGACCTTTATCTACTTGACAAAAAGCACAAGCGCGGGTGCAAGTTGGCCCCATCAACAAAAAAGTCGCCGTTTGTTGGGCGTAGCACTCGCCCCGGTTGGGACATCTGCCCTCCTCGCAAATCGTGTGAATTTGCCGCTGTTTAATAATTTTCTGGACTTGGGAAAGTTCGCTAGCTTTGCCAAGAGGCCGTCGCAGCCATTCCGGCATCGCTTCGATTTCATCCCGCATTTGGGCGGCAGTTGCTTTGACAGTAGGAGTTTGAGGAGTCTGGGGCGACATAAAATTAGGATGGCGATCGAGTTAATATATTCGATCGTATCCGAAATCAAAGTCCCTCAACTTGTAGCAGCGTCACCCCAAATCAAAATCAGGCGACCATTGCAGCAAAACAATATTCCCCAGAATTCTGGGTAGAATTCGGTTAGGGATATACTAAAGGTTGCGAATCTCATCACTCATTACTGAAGGAGTCAGTCGTGGCTGGTCAAAAAATCTTGGTAATCGATGACAGTAAAGTCATCCGCGTCCGAGTCCGAGAAATGTTACCTCAAGGTAACTTTGAAGTTCTAGAAGCAAAAGACGGCGAAGAGGGACTCAAACTGATCCGCCAAGCCCGCCCGAATCTAATTATGTTAGATTTCCTACTGCCCAAAGTCAGCGGTTGGGAAGTGTATCAAAAAGTGCAAGCCCACGCCGAACTTTCCAAGATACCTTTGGTGATCATGTCGGGTCGCGAAGAAGAGGTGATGGAAAAAATTCCGAAACCCTTCGAGAAGCATTTTTTTGCATTCATCGCCAAACCCTTTGAGAAGAAGCAGCTAACCGAGGCGATCAAATCGGCGATGGTACTGGCCAAAAAGAAACCAGTGCCCGAAGCCGCCGCAGCACCAAGCTCAGGAGCGGGCACTGCCGACATTCAGGCGATGACCCTGAAAATGGCAAAAATGCAAGCGGAAATTGATGCACTCAAAAAACAAATGTCTCAGGTGATTGCGATTATCAAGCAAAAATTGAAATAATTCTGCTGTTTGTTTGCAGGCAGTTATGTAGAAAGAAAATTCTACACCGTGAAACTCGATCTTGAGTCTTAATGCAATTATTTGCAACTTTGTCGAGGGAGGGATCTCGCCCGCAGCCTGCAACGGGTTTCTCAAAATCCAAATGAGACAATGAACAAACAGTTAAAAATCAAATCAGGGAGGAAATAATTATTAATCTTTATTAGGACTTTTAAGTGCTGCTCCTCCCATGCTCAACAATCAACTCCTCAGTCTCATTTTTTTGGTTAATGACTAACGACTATTCCGATTTTTTGCCTCAACTGCGTGCCTCAACAGAGCAATTATTGAAAAGATTAGACTGCTTCGATCGAGCGCAGGTATTAGCGATCGGAGATTTGACCTTGGACGAGTTTCTTACCGGACAAGTAGAGCGAATTTCCCGCGAAGCACCTGTGTTGATTTTGCGCTACGAAAATACTCGGCAACTACCCGGAGGTGGCGCAAATGCTGTCTACAATTTGGCAAAACTGGGAGGCAAAGTCAAAGTTGCCGGTTTGGTAGGAAAAGACGACCAGGGAAAGGCTTTGTGCGGTATTTTTGAGGCGGCGGGAATAGATACGGGCGGGATTTTCATCGATTCGCAGCGTCCAACTGTCACCAAAACTCGAATTTCCGGGCACGCGCGACAGTCAGTGACTCAGCAAATTGTCCGAGTCGATCGCAAATCTGACGAGTTGCCGGATTTAGACTTGCAGTTGCAATTAGCAGACTACATCCGGCACCAAATCCCGACAGTAGATGCTGTGGTTTGTTCCGACTACGGCGACGGAGTTTTGACCAATTTGGCGATCGAATCGGCAGTAGTTCCCAGCAAAACAATAGTAGACGCTCAAACAGATTTGCAGCGATATTCTGGAGCAATGCTGTTTACTCCGAACCTGCCCGAAGCCGAACAAGCAGTCGGATATGCTATCAAAAACCCTCAAACTTTAATGCAGGCAGGACGCGATTTATTGAACTTAACTCAAGCTCAAAAAATCCTGATTACTCGCGGCGAAGAAGGGATGAGTTTGTTTGAAAGGGTGAACGGCGAAACAATCAAAAATTCACCTTCTCCAACATCTATTTGCCAACAGGGAAAATTTAACATTCAAAGTTGGGATATTCCCCCTTTTAACAAAACTGATGTATTCGATGTAACCGGTGCGGGAGATACAGTTGTAGCAGCAATGACTTTAGCTTTATGCGTCGGTGCATCCGGTTGGGAAGCGGCAGTTTTGGGCAATTTAGCGGCTAGCATTGTCGTGCGTCAATTCGGTACGGCGACGACAACAGCAGAGGAAATGAAAGAAGCTTTGAAAGCAATGGTTGACGAGTAGTCAGTTGGTAGTTGGCAGTTGGCAGTTGTTAGTTGTTAGTTGTTAGTTGGCAGTTGGTAGTTGGTAGTTGGCAGTTGTTAGTTGTTTGTTAGTTGTTAGTTGGCAACAGTCAACAGTCAACAGTCAACAGTCAACAGTCAACTGACTACTGACTACTGACTACTGACTACTGACTACTGACTACTGACTACTGACTACTGACTACTGACTACTAACTACTTACTCTTTTTCAAAATTTGTCCCTTGTCATCAATTGTCAAACCAGTGTTGGGAAAATCGCTCTTTGTCAAACGGCGAATCAACCCCACACTCCTAAAATCTCGATCCACAGACGGAATACCTTGCTTGTCAAGTTCCACGGGGATAATCTTACCAGAAACAAAATCCCCTTGCGGATTCATTTTTACATCCAAAATCAGAGATTGACCGAGTGCTCCGGCTGTAGACAAAGTGCGATAACCCATAAAATTGCCCAGGGAATAAGCAATCAATTTCCCTTTGTAAAGTTCCACGGCTCTGGTAACGTGCGGGCCGTGTCCTAAAATCAAATCCGCTCCCGCATCAATCATCGTCCGCGAAAACAAAACCATATTTCCCCGGTTTTCTCCGTAAAAGAACTCGGTTTTATTTCTCACATTCTGAGCTCCGGTTCCTTCAGCTCCCGCATGAACTGATATCACTACAATATCAGCTTTTTGCTTCGCTTTTTTGACAAGTTCTGCCCCTTCTTTAAGTTCCAGTAAGGAATTGTGAACTTCGCCGTAGTTGCTGAAACCGATAAAAGCAACATTTACGCCTTTGACATTTTGATAAACAATTTGGTTTCTTTTGCCAACTGCTTTCATGCCGTTGCTGTCGATGTTTTTAATCGTGTCCTTAAATCCCTGCTCGTTAAAATCGTAGGAGTGATTGTTGGCAATATTCAAAATATCAAAACCAACATCTTTGAAGATTTTGGCATAACTCGGAGGAGTCCGAAAGGCAAAAAGCATTCGTCCGCCGACTCCTTTGGAACTGTAAGGGTAATCGGTCATCGTGCTTTCAAAATTGCCAAACAGAATGTCGGCTCCTTGAAGGTACGGTTTTACCGAATCAAATAAACGCTCCTTATTTGTTGGCAGTTTGTTGTAGGGAAAATTGGTGCCGGGGATGATGTCGCCAACGGCTTTGATGCTGACTGTTGCGGGGAGATTGGCGGGTTTTTGTGCTGCGGGAGAGGGCGATTTTGGAGCTGGTTCTGGTTTGGCTGCGGGCGCTGGTGCTGGTGTCGATGGGCTGCGGGATAGCTGCACTTCACGCACTTGTTGTACCGCAGGTTTTGAGGTTATAGAATTAATGGGGGCGGTGCTGGAGGATTTGTGAAATTGAGCGCGCAAAACAAAGCCGGATATCGGCACGAGAATCAGACTCAGGGCACCGACTGACAGCCAAGATTTTTTAGTTTTAGTGCGGGCTAACTTTGGGCGCGGTGATGGCTTTGGCTGGCGTTGGTTTGTGGGTTTGGGAGTTGGGATTTTCCGGGGTTGGGGCGGAAATTTTTCGGGTGTTGGAGGGGGCGCTGTGGTGACAAAATGGTGAGTTTTTTCTCTGGTTGGCAAAGTCACAGGAATTGGGGCTGTGCGTAGGCCTGCGGCGGCAGGAATTGGGGCTGCGGCTACGCTAACGGGTGAGGCCAGACTAATGGGTGCGAAAGTTAAGGCTTTTTTTAATTCTACTGTTTGAGTCCAAGCGGGCATTTGTTTACCGGCCTGTCGCCCGTAAACTGTTACTGAGTAAACGTTATTTGCTTGGAGTCTTTGCAATCCTTTGATTGCGACTCGCAGACAGGCTTCTTCTGCGGGTAATTGTTCTGCTTCCAGCAGCAGGTGCAGGGTGTCGTTTTCCCGGCTGGCTTTAGCTGTGACTCCGAAGCTGTGGAGTGCTTGGCCGATCAGAAATGCGATCGCCCTTGGGTCGCCTTCTTTTGCTAAATTTAAGATGTCTTGTTGGCTCACAAATGCCTCTACTCTCACACGAAAAATTTAGTTCTATCTTATATCAGATTTGATGAAAGCAAATTAAATGCCGATCGATTTAACTCAGGTTAAGTGCGTAGTAAAAAACATAGTAAAAATATGCGGTTTTGCTACCATAAATATACTCAAAAACCCGGTTTCTGGCTGCCGCAGCAAATCCTCCCCGTCCAAACCCCGATTTCGATGAGACAAAAAGCGATCGACCGACTCGCCAACGCAACAGTTAAACTCTTGCTTGTGGGACGCTAGGGGTCAGAAATCGACGGCAAGCAACAATTAATTGCCGGCCGGCGCATCGCAGCAGGTAACTGAGGCGATTGTTGCCTCTGCTAGGTGTAGCAATCGACTTTGTGGATGCCGCTGCTTTACCTGCTGCAGCGGTTATTGAGACAATTGTGCGATCGCATTCTCGATCGCTACCATCTGGATTAAAGATTTTTTGTGAAAAGCCGTGGTATTTGTAAGTTAGTTGGACTCATAGCAGCTAGGATCGAGCTAACTCAAGGTTACACTAAAGCTCGTCACGCGGCGTTGCCTCTCAAAACCCTGATTGAGTCCTATGGCGCACTACCGCTCCACTTTATGTTTATTGACCTGTCTTGCCTGTCTGGGCGCTGCCTTCAGTCCAAGTGCGGACGGAAGACCACAAACTCTCAATGCTTCGTACCGGGCGGTTTCCCAAGAAATTGCTCAGGCGGACGATCGCCCGGATTCCAACGCTCCAAAACCCTCTCCGGTGGCGGATAAAAACAAATCTAAGCCGTCCCAACCGCCAAAATCCAATTCCAAAATCCCGAAAGCAATCTCCAATCTAATCGTCATTTTGTCTCGCCAGCGGGGATTCTTAATATTGGGTTTGGCTGCAGTTGTCATCACGGCAGCGGCAGTATTTATCATGCTGAAATTAGTTGGCAACGACGAGTCAAATAATTCTAGGCGTCGAGGGGGAAGAGGCAATCGCCGCAACCCAAGAAACTATCGAGCCACCAATCCGCGCGATCGGGCAAAATTGGTCTACCCTGTGGATTTTTCAACAGGCCACAGTCTCGACAACAACAGCGATCGATCTTTACCGTCTCTCCTGGAATCTGGAGCATCCGAATCGGAGAATGCTGGACTAGAGGGCGATCGAATTAATGCCCGCGGCGCGCCCTCAGAAACTAACAGCAACGGCTACAGCGAAACAGGTTTCAACCTTCCCGAAACAACTAATCGAGGTGATTCGCTAGCGACAAATAAGAAAAAAAATATTTCCCTTGCACAAACAGATGATACAAATAACGTTGATATTATTGAAGCACTGATTGAAGATTTGCAGCACCGAAATCCAGCTTATAGGCGCAAAGCAATTTGGGAACTAGGCCAGCAGGGAGATTCGAGAGCTGTTGAACCGTTGCTAGATTTGCTAGCAAATTCCGACTCAAACCAGTACAGTTTAATTTTGGCAAGTGTCTCAGAAATTGGCATTCGCACGCTCAAACCCATGAATAATGCCTGGTCAATTTCGCTGCAAAATGAAAACCCAGAAGTGCGAAAAAATGCGATTCGCGACTTGACTAGAATTTACGAAATGGTGAATCAAATCAGTTATTTATTGCACCGCGCGACTAACGATCCAGATGCAGAAGTTCAGGAGACTGCTCGCTGGGCAATCAATCAGTTAAATCGCATCCATCCTCGTTCTGAAAGGGATGAGTAGTCATTAGTCATTAGTCATTAGTCATTAGTCATTAGTCATTAGTCATTAGTCAACAGTCATCGATCATTGGTCATTAGTTAACAGTTAAAAGTCAACATTCATTGGTCATTAGTTAACAGTTAACAGTTAACAGTCAACAGTCAACAGTTAACAGTCATATCATGTCCTGTCGATTATTGATAACAAAAACGGTTGGTTCGTAGTGCGGACTAATTTTATTCCGGTCAATCTAACAGATGCTATCTGAATGCAGTGCGATCGCGAACTTGCGCCAGCACTGCAATCGGACAAATATTATTCCGATGCAAACCGAAACGTTACGACGAGCGATCCTATGCTAAAATAAATGACTGATGACTAATGACTAAGGACTAATGACTACTAATAACTCTTTAAAATTATTGTTTCTATCAACTTCTGTCGGCCAACTCGGTTCGGGGTTGGGCGGCGGAGTCGAACTTACAGTCCTCAATATTGCGAAAGAATTGCACCGGCGCGGTCATAAAATAACAGTTGTAGCACCCGTCGGTTCAGTCTTAGAATCAATTCCAGTAATCGAGATAGCGGGAGATTTGCAAGTAACTGCCCAAACACAAGATTACAATGATTCTATTGTGATGCCCGCCGATGCTGTGCTGGCGAATATGTGGGAATACGCGCGCCAAGTTCAGGATGAATGGGATGTGATTGTTAATTTTGCCTACGATTGGTTGCCGTTTTATTTGACACCTTTTTTTAGGACTCCGATCGCCCATTTTATCAGTATGGGCTCTCTGGTGCGATCGCTCGATCGCGTCGCTGAACAAACCGCCGCCCAATTTCCCGGTACGATCGGAGTTTACACCGCTTCCCAAGCCGAAACCTTTGCCTTTGCCGCAGAATGTCAGTTGTTGGGAAGCGGCATAGATTTATCGCTGTACGAATTTTGCAGCCAACCACAATCAAAATTAGCTTGGCTAGGCCGCATCGCCCCGGAGAAAGGCTTAGAAGATGCGGTGGCGGCAGCAAAAATTACAGGCCTTCCCCTAAAAATTATGGGCAAAATGCAGGATGAGGATTATTGGCAAAAAATTTGTGCAGATTACCCGGATGCTCCGGTAGAATATTTAGGGTTTCTGACAACAACCCAAATGCAAGAGCAAGTCCGCCAGTGCCGAGCCTTGTTGATGACACCGCGCTGGGTAGAAGCTTTTGGAAATGTCGCGATCGAGGCTTTAGCGTGCGGTGTGCCGGTGATTGCCTACGCGCGCGGGGGCCCCGCCGAAATTGTTCGAGACGGCCACACGGGCTTTTTAGTGGAGCCTGACAGCGTAAATGGCTTGGTAGGTGCGATCGCCCGTTTAGACCAAATTGACCGCAGCGCTTGCCGGCGACAAGCAGAGGTAGAATATTCTTTGGAAGCTTTGGGCGATCGATTTCAACACTGGTTCAACTCGATTGCAGCTAGTAAGGTGCGTCAGTAATAGTAGCAAAATTGTGAGAAATCTCCGCTGACTGAGCTCCTTGATAAATTGATTGAACGCTAGTTCAAATCTAATCTAAAATTGAGTCAAATAAACTCCTAATCGACCACAACAAAAGACCGAAAAAAACTATGCCAACCGAACGTCTAGTGCTGCTATCCAGCAGAGAAATAGAAAAAATGCGTCAAGCCGGCAGCTTAGCAGCTCAACTTTTGTTGCATCTCGAACCAATGATTAAACCAGGAGTTAGCACCCTCCAAATTAACGACGAAGCCGAACGTTGGACTGTAGAACGCGGAGCAAAAAGTGCTCCTTTAGGTTACAAAGGCTTTCCAAAATCTCTGTGCGCCAGCGTCAATGAAGTAGTCTGTCACGGCATCCCCAATGCCAAACAAATTCTCAGAGAAGGCGACATTATTAACATAGACGTAACCCCCTTAGTTGATGGCTATCACGGCGATACTTCTAAAACTTTTTTTGTGGGAACACCTTCACCAGTAGCTAAAAAATTAGTTGAAGTTACCGAAGAATGCTTGAGAAGAGGAATTGCCGAAGTCAAACCCGGTGCTCGTACCGGCGACATCGGTGCAGCAATTCAAGAATATGCTGAAGCACAGGGTTTTTCGGTAGTGCGAAATTTTGCCGGACACGGCGTGCACCGCGTTTTTCACACCGAACCGGAAATTTTGCACTACGGGAAGCGGGGCACGGGAAAAAAACTCAGACAAGGCATGGTTTTTACCATTGAACCGATGATTAATGAGGGAACTTGGGAAGTAGAAATATTGGGCGATGGTTGGACTGCAATCACTAAGGATAAAAAACTTTCGGCTCAATTTGAACACACCCTAGCCGTGACAGATTCCGGGGTAGAAATTCTAACTTTACCGTAGCAATCATTAACAAACAATCTCAAAAACCCACTCCTAAATCAATAATTACAATACTCCGTAGGGGCGGGTTTCACCGAAAATATCTAACAATTATCAACAATCTAGAGCAACCCGCCCCGCCACTTCATCGTCCTGTATTCATCTCTCTATTGTCTTCCTCTGTGTTCTCTGCGCCCTAGCGCCGGTTAAATCATTCCGATGCAACCACAACCGATAACCCACATCAACCTAAAATTTGCATCGAATCCGAAAATGTAGATTTGTATTTATGGGTAGGTGGGGGCTGGTTTGCGAGATTGTCTGTTGCAGTTAGAAATCATCTGTAAAACCCGTCCCGACGAAATTACGATCGATTCACCAAACAACAAATAACAAATAACCAATAACAAATAACCAATAACAAATAACAAATAACCAATAACAAATAACCAATAACAAATGACTAACATTAAATGGTTGCAACCGGGAGATTTGCTCAAAGTAATTGCACCTAGCGGCGCGTTGCGAGAATTAACTAACTTTGAAAAGGGTGTAGAAATTTGGAAATCTCGCGGCTATCGCATTGAATTAACACCCGGTTTTGACGATCGCACTGGCTACTTGGCCGGTTCCGACACAAACCGCGTCCGACAGCTTGCAGAGGCCCTCACTGACCCAGATTGTCGCGGTATTCTATGTGCTAGAGGCGGTTTTGGCAGCACTCGACTTTTGGAAAAAGGCAAAGTCGCAGATTGGGCAAATTCTCAGTTTCCCACTCCCGATTCCCATGCGCCGAAATGGTTGATCGGCTTTTCCGACATTACGGCTTTGCTGTGGAATGACGACAAATTGGGGATTTGGGGCGTTCACGGGCCGATGCTGACAACTTTGGGCGCGGAACCGGATTGGTCTGTCGATCGCCTTTTTGACTGCATCGAAGGCCGTCCGTTACAATCTTTGCAAGGTAAAGGTTGGGGCGGTGGAAAGGCTGCGGGGCGGCTGTTTCCGGCGAATCTGACGGTGGCTTCTCATTTGCTCGGAACCCCGTATCAACCGGATTTGACCGGGGTTATTCTCGGATTTGAGGATGTTTCTGAGGCTCCTTACAGGGTCGATCGAATGCTAACTATGTGGCGGATGGCGGGGGCTTTTGCAGGGGTGCGGGGGATTGCTTTGGGGCGTTTCAGCCGCTGCGAGATTGACCCGCAGATTCCTACTTTTAGCATAGAAGAAGTTTTGCGCGATCGGCTTTTAGACCTAAATATTCCCATTGTCTCGGATTTACCCTTTGGTCACGAGGGCGTTAACGCTGCTTTACCAATGGGAATTGAGGCGAGTATCGACGGTGAATCGGGATTGCTGATTTGTGGAGATACATCGCAACTTTAAAAGCTACATCAACGTCTATAAGTTTGTAAGGTGCGTTGGGGGAAAAATTATTAGTCTGCGGTTAAAAAAATCAGCCCAGACGCACCCCAAAATAACGAAAGTTGAGACTAATGGTTGAGACGGTGGGCAGAAATTAGATTTAAAATGGATTGTGTATGCAAATGTCCGCGCCAAGAAGGCAAAAAAAAATTATAATTTTCCAGAGGTTAACATGAAAAAACACAACTTGTTAAACAGTATTGCTACCGCTGTGCTAGTTACAGGATTGGCACTTACGGGGATTTCTTCTAGTGCGGTTGGCGAACAGATACGAAATAACGATCGCATAGATGGAGTAATTCGCCGCACTTCGCCGATTTACCGTTTCCGAAATATGTGGACACCGGGCTCTCCGACAGAAGAATTGCGCGGTCAAGAATACACGTTCAGCGCGCGGGAAGGCGATAACATTCAAGTATTTTTAAATACAGATAGAAGTCGCGGTTTTACTCCCGTGATGGTACTATTTTACGGAAACAACAAACAAGTAGCTTTTACCCAAGACCGTTCTTTTAATTATCAAATTCCCCGCAGCGGCGATTACAAGTTGTTAGTGTTAGCAAAAGATGCTGCTAGGGGCGGTAGTTACACGCTGGAAGTTGCGGGAATTGATGGCGACAGGGCTAGCAATAGGTGGGATGACAGAAACGACAGGGACAGAAACAACCGTAACTACGACGGAGAACGGATTTTGCGAGATGATTTTGGCTTGCGGCCTCTTGATTGTCGCGTGAGACGTACTATGGTGAGAGTAAGGTTTGAAGATGGTGACAGAAACGCGACTTATTGCGCTGAACCGAGTCGCAAGTATCCGCAGGGAGACTATTATTACAATCCGCGCACTAGAGATTTAGACTCGGCGAGGGTGGATAATAGTAGATTCGACGACGATCGCGCTAATGATAATAACTGGTACGATCGCGATCGATGTCGCGTATCGGTAGGCGGAGTGTGCGTGACTAGGTAAGCTGTTCCTTGTCATTGCGAAGACGGTTTCTTGTCATTGCGATGACAGATACATGGCATCTACCCATCAAACCCAAAGAAACCGGGTTTTTTTGCGAATCTGCCGACTGCGACGAAGAATTATCGCCAAAAACCCGGTTTATGAACCCCGCATCAGTCCGAATCCAGATACGCAGGTCAGAAATAGCTGGTGCGGGCCGATCGCCGAATTTTCGATCGAAAAGGACGATCGGACAATGGTAAGCTACCAAAGGCATTGAAATATCTAAGGTAGAGAAAAGTTAAAATGTCGGCATTAAATGAAGTTCCCTTGTTGTTGCGGGCAGCCCGCGGCGAAACCCTAGACCGCCCGCCCGTGTGGATGATGCGCCAAGCCGGTCGCTACATGAAGGCTTATCGAGATTTGCGAGAAAAGTATCCCTCGTTTCGCGAACGTTCCGAAATTCCCGAAGTCGCCATCGAAGTTTCCCTTCAGCCGTGGCGCGCGTTTCAACCCGACGGCGTAATTCTGTTTTCCGATATCGTCACCCCAATGCCCGGTTTGGGCATCGACATGGACATCGCCGAAGGCAAAGGCCCGATTATCCACGAACCCATCCGCACTAAAGAGCAAATCGACAACCTCCAACCGCTGAACCCGGAAGAAAGCTTGCCGTTTATCAAAACAATCCTGAAATCCCTGCGCGAAGAAGTCGGCAACAAATCCACCGTGCTCGGTTTTGTGGGCGCGCCCTGGACGCTGGCCGCCTATGCGGTTGAGGGCAAAGGTTCTAAGTATTATGCCATCATCAAAAACATGGCATTTTCCGATCCAACTTTACTGCATCAGTTGCTGTCAAAATTCGCCGATGCGATCGCCGTTTATATGCGCTACCAAATCGACTGCGGCGCGCAAGTAGTGCAAATGTTCGACTCCTGGGCCGGCCAACTGTCCCCGCAGGACTACGAAACCTTCGCCCTACCATACCAAAAACAGGTTTTCGATCAAGTCAAAAAAACCCATCCCGACACCCCGCTAATTCTGTTAGTCAGCGGTAGTGGCGGCCTCCTCGAAAGCATGACAAAATCCGGCGCCGATATCATCAGCGTCGATTGGACAGTTGATATGGCTGACGCCCGCCGGCGTTTGGGCCCCAACATGAACGTTCAGGGAAATCTCGATCCCGGCGTGTTGTTTGGTTCTCAAGCGTTTATTCGCGATCGAATTCTTGATACAATTCGCAAAGCAGGCGATCGCGGACACATCCTCAATTTAGGACACGGCGTGTTACCGGGAACCCCCGAAGACAACGTGCGTTTCTTCTTTGAAACCGCCAAACAAGCCGACAAATTGCTCGCAGTTACTGCTTAATTTGCGATTTGATTGCGATATTTGTAGGGACACGGCATTGCCGTCTCCCTACCGTCGAAACAACACACAATATTTGTAGGGACACGGCATTGCCGTCTCCTTCCGTGCCAACAACACACAATATTTGTGGACAAAACACACAATATTTGTAGGGACACGGCATTGCCGTCTCCTTCCGTGCCAACAACACACAATATTTGTGGACAAAACA